>JBALUX010000179.1:0-5139 GCA_036963725.1 Parasphingorhabdus sp.
CATCGCGGTAGAAACGGGTCTGGCCGGCTCTGCCGGGCATGGTTGCGGCAACGAGAAACTGAAATTCGGTCCGGAACAAGCCGATGCCGTCCACCCCGGTCAGATTGAGCAAAGCCAGATCGTCCCGCAGGCCGGCGTTGATATTGACCGTAATCCGCACGCCGTCCTTGGTTACGGCTTCCTTGTCGCGCAGTTCGGAATAGGCAGCGCGCTTTTTCTGGCTGAGTTCCAGTTGCGCTTCAAACGCCTCCTCCATCGAGGGGCTGGGGCGGACAAACACCGTCTTGTCGTCGACATTGAGCAGAAGCGGGTCGTCTTCGCGTACGACTTGCCGGATATTCTTGACCTGGCCGAGTATCGGAATACCCATCGCGCGCGCGATGATCGTGACATGGGCGGTCAGCGAACCTTCCTCGAGAATGACGCCCTTCAGCTTGCGCCGGTCATATTCGAGCAGTTCTGCCGGTCCCAGATTGCGGGCAATCAGGATTGTGTCCTGCCGCAAGCCCATTTTGGCGGCGGTGCCCATCTGTCCGGAAACTGTGCGCAGCAGCCGGTTGGCGAGATCTTCCAGATCGTGCATGCGTTCGGCCAGCAGCGGATCGTCAATCTGCCGCATCCGCATCCTTGTATGCTGCTGCACCCGTTCGATCGCCGCTTCGGCGGTCAGGCCGCTGTCGATGGCTTCGTTGATGCGCCGGCTCCAGCCTTCGTCATAAGCGAACATCTTGTATGTCTCGAGTACTTCCTCATGCTCGCCGCCAACGCCGAATTCGGCCTGGCTGGTCATCAGGTCGATCTGGTCGCGCATCTTGTCGAACGCCGAATAGACCCGGTGCCGTTCCGCCTCGGTATCTTCGGCAACCGTATGCTCGATTTTCACGCGCGGCTGATGAAACACCGCATGGCCGCGGGCCTTGCCCTTGACCAGTTGCAAGCCGCTCAGCCGATTGGCGCCAACGTCGATCGTTACCGTTTCTTCGGCGAAATTGTCGTCGACCAGTTCGGCGCTGATGATCAGTTCGGACAAAACCATTGCGGCCGTTTGAAAGGCCTCGATCTCGACTTCCGAATAGCGGCGGGGTTCGACATGCTGGGCGCATAATACGCCGATAGATTGCTGGTTGCGGATGATCGGCACGCCGGCAAAGCTGTGGAATTTTTCTTCACCGGTTTCCGGCCTGTACTGGAAATCGGGATGGCTCGCCGCCTCGTCGAGGTTCAGCGTCTCGACATTTTTGGCGATATAGCCGGTCAGGCCTTCGCCCATCGCGAGCTTCGTGACGTGAACCGCCTCTGCATTGAGTCCGCGGGTCGCGAACAGTTCCAGCAGGCCATCGCGGCGCAGATAGATCGAGCAGACCTCGCTGCTCACTGCTTCTGCGATTGTTTCGACGACCTGGTTCAGCTTCGCCTGGGCGTTGCCACGCGACGCCATTATCGACCGGAGGCCTGTAAGGATATTGCGGGCTGTCTTGGTACTCGAGGGATCAGATGCGGGCATGATCTTTGCCTAGCAGAAACGCCAGATGAGTGCGATGTAGAAAAAGGCGCTTCGGCCCAGGCGGACCGATATTTTGTCCGCCCGGGCCGATCAGCGTCGCCGAATCCCGGCTAATCCAGCAGTTCTTCTTTCAGTCGGAGCTTCTCTTTCTTCAGACTATGAATTCGAATCGTGTCGGGAAGGGGGCGGGTTTCCTCTTCGTTGATCTTGCGTTCCAGCGCTTCATGTTTTTTGCGCAATGCTGACATGTGATTCTGAATCATTAAAGTCTCCTCAAAAAATGTTGTTTTTGAAAATGAAAGACGGTGAGAGCTTCCTTTCTGGTTGAGCTGGCCAATTGGGCCCAGCCTCCGGCTTCATGATTTAAATGTCTTGGTTTAGACTTGAACCATGAATAGGATCAGGATTGCAAAATTGTTGTACCGACGCAAGGGGGAGATTGATCCGGAATGGGGATGAGCGATGAAGAGTTGCAAATGCGGCTCGAAATGCTGAAAATCGAGCATCGCGATCTCGATGAAGCGATTGCCGCGCTGGTTGTATCGGGCAATGCGGATCAGCTCCGGACGGCGCGACTCAAGAAAAGAAAATTGCAATTGCGCGATCGTATTATCGTGATCGAGAACCAGCTGATTCCTGACATCATTGCCTGAGGTCGCGGCTGTCTGCGGGCTTGCTGTCCGTTAACCAGAACTGTCCACCTGTTAACCCCGCAATCTCCCGCGTGTCAGTTTGAAACAGACGCCTTACAGGGCCGCCTGACTTGTAAAATTAACTGTCAACAAGCACCGATAAATTGCTACGGAGCAAATATGCAGGACCGTGGATTCCTTTTGACGCCGAGATTGATGGATGCTCTATATACCGAGGCCATGCTGCTGGCGGACGAGTCCCGGTCCTATTTTGAATCGGGGCGTTTCCATGAAGAATGCGACCCGGACAATCTTCTCGCCGTCTCTTTTTCCTGTGAATCGCTGAAGGTTACCACCAGACTGATGCATTGCATCGCCTGGCTTCTGAACCAGAAAGCCCTGCAAAGCGGTGAATTGTCCGAAGGCGAAGCGTGGAACCATGACCGCTCGCTTGGTCAGGCACCGGTTACCGATCAGTCACTGGTAAATCGCTTTCCGGCAGAAGCGCGCCAGATTATCATGGCGAGCGAAGAACTGTTCCAGCGCCTGCAGCGTCTCTCGGGCCGCATGGATCGGGAAATGGACGCGGAGTCAGCGGTCCAGGATATGTTCCGCCGACTCCAGAGCAGCTTTTAACCGAACGCGGTTCGTTCAGGCCGTCGCGCCTTCCTTCTGCTTCATCGTCGGATAATCGATATATCCCTCGGGACCCTGGCTATACCAGGTCGGCGTAAAGTCGATCGGGTTGAGTTCGGCGCCGGCCCGGAAACGTTCGGGCAGATCAGGATTGGTCATGAAGGTCCGGCCAAAGCTGATCGCGTCGGCCTTGTTTTCGGCCAGCGCTTCGGTCGCATTGTCATAAAAATAGTCGCTGTTGAGCACGAGCGGGCCGTTGAACACCGGCCGGATGTTAGGACTGACCGGCGGTACATCGGTATTGCCATAAGTGCCGTGGGCAGGGGGTTCGCGCAGCTCGAGAAAGGCAATGCCGATCTTGTCGAGCAATTTGGCCGCTGCGGTGAAGGTCTCGATCGGCGTTGCGTCGTCGGCGCCTTGTGAATCGCCATTCGGCGACAGGCGAACGGCGACCCGGTCGCTGCCCCAGACATCGACCAGCCGCTGGGTCACTTCGCCGAGCAGACGGATACGGTTTTCAACCGGTCCGCCATATTCGTCGGTCCGCAAATTGGTGCCGGAACGGATGAACTGGTCGATCAGATAGCCATTGGCTGCGTGCAGCTGGACACCGTCAAAGCCTGCTTTCTTCGCATTTTCGGCGGCATTTTGATAATCATCGAGAAGAGCGGGGATTTCGGAGACTTCCAATGGCCGCGCTTCTGCATAATCCTTCTTGCCCTGATAGGTGCGGACACTGCCCGGTGCGGTCGTCGCGGAAGCGGACACCGGCTTTTCGCCGCCGAGGAAATCGGGATGGACGATGCGGCCCATATGCCAGAGCTGGCAGATGATCTTGCCACCGGCTTTGTGCACCTGTTCGATAACCGGTTTCCACGCTTCAGTCTGCGCTTCATTCCAGATACCCGGCGCGAAAGGCGTGCCGAGGCCCTGCTGGCTGATGCCGGTAGCTTCGGAAATGATCAGGCCGGCGCCGGAACGCTGTGTGTAATATTCACCCATGATAGGAGTGGGAACAAATTCCATGGTTGAACGACAACGGGTGAGCGGGGCCATGAACATGCGGTTCTTGGCTTCGATAGCGCCAACGGTGATCGGATCGAACAATGTGGTCAAGATGGAATTCCCTGATGCTGGAGGCATGAATTGTTAATCAGACAGTTAAGTTGCCGCGTGCCTGAATGCAATGGTTTGAAACGAAGCAATTTCTGTTTATATTGATAGCTCTGATTTCAAAGGAACTCCCATGTCCGTATCGCTTCCCGAAGATCCGACCCTGGACGAGGTGCGCGCCTTTCTCGCGCCCGCACTGGCAGCGCAGGCGGCATTTGACGGCTGGAACGAGAAGGCTGTGCTCGCCGCTGCGGATCTCGCCGGGGTCGATACCGATCTTGCCAGACTCGCCTTTAACGAAGGCCCGGTCGACATGATCGACGCCTGGTTTCTGGCAGTGGACGAGAAAATGGCGGCGAAATATAGCGCCGATGAACTTTCCGCGATGAAAATACGGGAACGGATCAAGGCGCTGGTCGAAGCCCGGCTGGAAGCGCTGGAGGCGGATCGCGAAGGACTGCGGCGCGCTCTGGCGATATTGGCAGCACCGCCGCACCTGCGCAGGGCGGCAAAAATGGGCTGGCGCGCAGCCGACAAGATGTGGCGGCTGGCCGGTGATACCGCGACCGACTATAATCATTATACCAAGCGTACCCTGTTGTCGGGCGTTTACGGTAGTACGATCAGCGTATTCCTGGACGATGAAAGCGAAGGCTATTCCGATAGCAGAGCGTTTCTGGATCGGCGGATCGAAAACGTCATGCAGTTCGAAAAGGTGAAAGCCAAGGTCACCGGGCGCGGCGGCGACCGGTTCAGCATGGCGCGCTTTGTCGGCCGGTTGCGGTATCGGGGAACCTGAGCAACAAATGCTGCTCTGTCGCTGATGCAAATCATAATGTGCCGCTGTTCGCTACAAATTCGCACAAAAAGACTCGCCAAGTGTAATCAATATTGATAATCAATCGCAATTAGAAAGGCCTTGTTGCGATATATGCAGACACCCACAACCCTTGACCAACTGTCACTGAAGCAAAATGCTGAAATCGTGGCAATCGACTGGGCAGCCATTTCCGATACAGAGGGCCGTCGTCTGCGCGCGCTCGGTATCGATGAAGGTGTTGCGGTCGCGAAATTGCACAAGGGGATGTTCGGCCTGAACGATCCGATAGCGCTAAAAGTCGGACGGATGATGATAGCCATCCGTAAATCCCATGCGCAGGCGATATCGGTGCAGCCGGTTGCAGCAACCTTAGCGGCCTGATCAATGACTGAAGCTGCTCCCCTCATTGCCCTCGCGGGCAACCCCAATTCGGG
>JBALUX010000180.1:0-5057 GCA_036963725.1 Parasphingorhabdus sp.
AGGCGGTTGTCGAAGGCGAATATGATCACCTTCCAGAGAACGCTTTCTACATGGTCGGCGGCATCGAAGAAGCGATCGAAAAAGGCAAAAAAATGGCTGCTGAAGCGGCCTAATCCATTATATCCCTCTCCCTCACGGGAGAGGGCTTAGGAATTGAAAAAGACATGGCAAACCTGCATTTCGAACTCGTAACCCCAGAGAAACTCGTCCGGTCGGATGATGTGTTCATGGTGGTGGTGCCCGGTACCGAGGGTGATTTTGGCGTGCTCGCCAATCATGCTCCGGTGATGTCGACGATCCGCGATGCCGATCTGCTCGTCTACACCAGCGAAGGCGCTGCGCCGGAGACGATTTCCGTGCAGGGCGGCTTTGCCCAGGTCAATGAGAAGGGCCTGACGGTTCTGGCTGAAGCGATTAGCTGATCTGGTCTTCGATCATCCGCTATCAGTCTGAATAGCGGGTAAAAATCCACAACGCCATATTGGCCAATAGGCTATATGCCAATATCGCATAGGCTGCTCCGAGACCGCCCTGCCCCGGTATCAGGACCGTCAACAAGCCCAGCAGAACCGATGCAGCGGCCGTGCGTATCCATAGAATTGCCCGGGGGCGGCCAGCAGCCATCAAATTGGGTTCGAAATTGACACCCCATAGTTCGACCGCCGCCGCCAGTGCCAGAACCAGAAGTATCGGATAAGCTGGCAGGAACGCATCTCCGGCAATCAGCTGCAACGCCGGTTTGCCGAGCAGAAGCGCAATGATCACCAACAATACGGAACCGACCGCGGATATGCGGCTGGTCTGCGCAAACAGCGTCTTGCGGGCGTCGCCGCCCTCATGCGAATCCACCGCGCTCAGTTCGGCATAAACGGCCCGGCCGAGCATATCGGCTAGCCGGGCGACCGCATCTTTCAACTGATAGGCCAATCGGAACAGACCGGCAGCGGCGGGCCCCACGAAAAAGCCGACGACTAGCAGCGGCACTTGCTGCGCAATAGCTCTTACTGTCGTGCCGAGATTGGTGATCCAGAGAAAGCTGAAAAATTGCGAGAAGCTTCTTGGTGTCTCAAGTATCTCTGAGAACCTCAGGCCGGTAAACCGGACGGGCGTGACCAGCCTGACAGTCACCCAATAGGCGATACAGGTAAGTATCTCCGCCGCAGCCCAGGCGATCAGAAAGCCCTTGATATCGGGCGAGAATGACCAGGCCAGCAAGGCGCCGCCAAATCGGGCCAGCGGCGTCATCGCAGCGGCCATTGCACCGTCGCGGAACCGGTCGAACAGGCGCAATATCCCGATAGCGGAGGAACGCACACTGAGCAGGCTGACAACCGCAAACAGGATCGCCATCCGTATCATTTCATCCTGCCAGCCGAACTGGTGCGCAAAAATCGCTATCAAGCCGGTAACCAGTAATATTCCCAGCAGAGCCGAGCTGACGTCCAGCAGCAGACAGAATGCAGCGAGCCTGTTGATCTCGTCATCTGCCTTTCTCGCCTGAAGCTGGCTGCCGAAGCGGATTACCAGTTGCCAGCTTTCAAAGGAGACAAACGCCGAAGCCACCTGTGCCGTCACCAGTATCAGCGTGAAATAACCAAAGCCGGCAGGCTCGAGCAGCCTGGTAGCCAATGCCAGATAGAATAGGCTCAGCACCGCACCGAAGCCCTTCCCGGCCAGCAGCCAGCCAAGGTTTTTGATCACGCGACTGAGCGAGCTATTGGACTCGAAAAAGGATCGAAGCCCGATAATAATCTTGTTATTCAACAGTACACCTGCAATCCGACCAACAGAAATTCATGTCCGAGGAAACCCGTCAGACATACTGGACCCATTTGTATGAAAATTGCCTTCCTGTTCATTGCAGAAGCGTATCAAACTTATCACGGCTACACCATAGCTCTGGAGCTTGCCAAACGCGATGGGTGTGACGTGATCGCATATTATAATGATCCGACGGTGCCGGAACATTTGCAGCGTATAGCAACTGCAAATGGTGTCAAACCCGTGCCTGCTAAGCGCCTGAAGCGCGGTTTTCTGGGCTGGATGATCCAATCCGTGCGCATTTTGGGTATGGCAAAAAACCAGGTCATGCGCGCGAATATGCGGGAACTATTATCCTATGATGTGATCGTTTCGGTCGAGAATACGGTCGCCTGGCTTGCCAAGAAGCGCAAATCCGACCGTCCGGTTTTCGTGTTCAAAAGCCATGGCGCCGGCGACAGGGATGTCGCCTGGCATCCCCGTATCGCAGAGTTCGATCTGCTCCTGCCACACGGATCCAAAACCGCGGAACGATATCTGGAACAGGGACTTGGTAAGCCCACCGGGATCGTAACAACCGGCTATCTGAAAACCGAGGTCACGGAACGGCTGCGCAAGGGCGAGCAGGCGTTGTTTGAAAATGATCGGCCGACGGTCATCTACAATCCGCATAAAGACCGGAAGCAGTCATCCTGGCGTCAGGCAATCGAGCCGATGCTGGACCAGTTTGCCAAACAGGACATATTCAACCTGATCGTAGCGCCCCATATAAAGATGTTCCGCCGACGGTCGACGAGCGCCAGACATAGATGGGAGAACCGGAGCACCGGTTCGATCCTCATCGATACCTGCTCGAACCGCCTGCTTGATAATAGCTATACCGTCGCCGCTGATATTTATGTCGGGGATGTCAGCAGTCAGGTTTATGAGTTCACCGCTCGTCCCAGACCGTGCGTCTTCCTCAATTTCAACAAGATAGATTGGCGGAACAACCCCAATTATCTGTTCTGGCAAATGGGCGAGGTTATCGACGATCCTGCCGACATATTTGCCGCCGTGGCGCGCGCGCGCGAAATGCATCCGCAATATATCGAAATACAGAAAAAACTGACCAGCGATGCGCTGGGCGATGATATCGAAAACGGGGCCGAATATGCGGCGGATGCCATCATGGACTATTATCACCATGGCAAGACGCAGCGCAAATCGACGAACAAAAGCTCCTGATTGACCATTTTTTGAGAGAAAAAGCAGCTGATCGTGGGACATTGGAAAGATCGACAAGAAAACCATTTCCCGCTCTTTCAGCGCATATGTCCGATGCCTAGGCTTCCAGTACTGTCGTCGCCTTGCGGGAGCTGCGCCAGAGGAGCAAGCCGCTGAAAATTATCAACAAGCCGCCAAACATTGCGGTCCGGTCAATCGGATCATCAAAGACAAAGACGCTGATTGCCGTCGCGATCAGCAACTGGATATAGACAATCGGCGCGATCGCCGCCGCGGTCGTTCGCATCGTGGCCATGAACAGCAGAAAATGGCAGCCTGTCGCGGTCAGTGCTACCAGCACGCAGCGCAGCACAACGTCCCAGTCGGGTCGGCCGGGGACAGCCATAACAGGGACCAGCCAGTGCCCGATCAGCGAAGCAATGATCAGGAATATAGCCGCCCAGAAAGCAATATAGAATTGCGCCGCAAAGATCGACCGCTGGGTCGATACCATGCGGTTGAGAATCAGCATGGTCGACATGGCAAAGGCGGAAATCAGCGGCAAAATAGCCACCCATCCAAAAGCGGCAACATTGGGACGCAGCATGATCAGCACCCCGGCAAAGGCAATGATGGTCGCAACCCATGTCCGGGGCGGCATCTTTTCTTTCAGAAACCAGCCGGAAAATAATGCGGTGAGGATCGGGTTGATAAAGGATATCGCCACCGCATCGGCCAGCGGCATGATATAAATGGCGGAAAAGAAACTGATGGTCCCGACAAACAGCGCAAATCCGCGCGCAACGTGGAGCCACGGCCGGTTGACCTGAAAGCCGCGACGGCCTTCCCGCATGAACAGGATTAGCGCGAGAGCCAGAGCGCCGATGGCAAATCGCAGCGCCGCCACCGCAGGCGCCGGCCAGTCTCCGGCCATCGACTTGATCACCGCATCACCGAGCGGGAAACCGGCAAAGGCTACCAGCGCGAGCGTGATGCCCCCGGCAGCTGCCCGGTCACGAGAATGGTCAGCAGTCAAAATTTTGTTCCTTGCGCATATTGACGGCTTAGCGGCTGCTTTATCGGGAGCAAGTTACAAAAGCGCATGAGCAATCATCCTGCTGAAATCAGACAGATTTACCAGTTTATTAACCATTTTCGGGGAAAGAGGGCATTGATCGTGTGACATTAGACATATCGGACAGAATAGCATGAGCGCATTTGGCAAGAAAAATGGACTGGGCGGCGGTAAACCGTCCTTTGGCGTAGCAAAGCCAATGACCGGCGGCGGCAAGAAGATTTCCGAGTCAGAAAATCGCGATGACAATCTGGGTGGCAATCAGTTCCCACCACTTGAATCCATTCCGCTAACCAATGAAGAAACGCCATCCTCACCAGCTCCAGCGCAAAGTGAAGCCATGGCGCGCCTGTCCGAGCGTTCGCAACCGCTCGCAGAAGATTCCGAAAAGGAAGAAGGCTTTGGCGCCTCGGTCCACAAGATCAAGGAACAGGTGCTGCCGCGCCTGCTCGAGCGAGTCGACCCGGAAGCCGCCGCGACCCTGAACAAGGAAGAACTGACTGAAGAATTCCGCCCGATCATCATGGAAGTGCTGACCGAGCTCAAGCTGACACTGAACCGGCGCGAACAATTTGCGCTGGAAAAAGTGCTGGTCGACGAATTGCTCGGCTTTGGACCGCTCGAAGAGCTGCTCAGCAATCCGGATATCTCGGATATCATGGTCAATGGTCCGGAACAGACCTATATCGAAATCAAGGGCAAGCTGGAAATCGCACCGATCCAGTTCCGGGACGAGGAACATCTGTTCCAGATCGCCCAGCGGATCGTCAACCAGGTCGGCCGCCGCGTCGACCAGACCACCCCGCTTGCCGATGCCCGTCTGAAGGACGGCTCACGTGTGAACGTGATCGTACCGCCGCTGAGCCTCAAGGGCACCGCGATCTCGATTCGTAAATTCTCCGAAAAGCCGATCACGCTCGACATGATGAAGGGCTTCGGATCGATGTCCGACGACATGTGCACGGCGCTGAAAATTGCCGGTGCATGCCGTTTCAACGTCGTTATCTCGGGCGGT
>JBALUX010000181.1:0-4970 GCA_036963725.1 Parasphingorhabdus sp.
AAATAAAACTCCTATGCCGTCCATCAACCAAAACTTTCAGGACTGGAACTCAATATATAGCAGCAACTTTGCCGCCTTGCCAACCAAGGGCTAAGCGGCAAAGCCTCTCGGAGCATTAACATTTTGAAGGGCCGGTAATATATCACAAAACCTGACGGCAATCCTACGTTCGACGCAGATCTTTAACCAGCTTGCCTGTGCAGCGAGGTGCGTTTTCCAGCAAAAACTGTAATGGTGCCCCTGGCCCGACTCGAACGGGCACTCCTTGCGGAACTGCATTTTGAGTGCAGCGCGTCTACCAATTCCACCACAGGGGCTCTTTGGCTGCGTCATTTGACGATCAGCGAAATCGAGGCTCTGTTAGCGAAGAGACTTTGCGCTGGCAACGGCTTTTTCCAGTGGCGCTGCAACATCGGCAAATCAATAAGGAAAGCCGGTGGCGGCCGTCTGATAAAGCCAGAGCGGAAAAGCGGCTATCCCCATCAGACTGCCGAGCGGTAGCATGGTTTCCCTGTCGACGCTTTTGCCGCGCATCCGCCAGGATAGCGCGACCAATATACCTACAGCACTCGCTCCGAGGATCACCAGCGGCAGCGCCTGCCAGCCAAGCCAGCAGCCGATAGCGCCCAGCATCTTCGGATCTCCGCCACCTAGGCCGTCACGCTTTCTGATGCTCTTATATATGGCAGCTATAATGGCGAGAGAGATAAATCCGGCAAAGCCGCCGATCAACCGGTCCTGCAACGATGGATCCGCAAACAGCAGGCCAGCCATCAGTCCGGATACAGCGAGCATCGCCGTCACAGGATCGGGCAACCAGTGATGCTTTACGTCCAGCGCGGCGAGCGTCAGCAAAATCCAGCCGAACAGCGCGCCCGCCAGCCCCTCCACGCCAGGCGCGACAAACAGGGCAAGACCGCCAATCAGCGCAGCGGCCAGTTCGATTGCCAGGTGATCCGTCGCGATTGCCGCTCCGCATCGACGGCATTTTCCTGCCTGGAGAATGAAGCTTACCACCGGGATCAGTTCCCAGGCGCGCAACTGGTGCCCGCAATGGTCACAGGAAGACCGACCGCCGACCACCGAACGGCCTTCCGGCCATCGCAATATCAATGTCGCCAGAAAGCTCCCGATGATCAGGCCGAGAAGCATAGCAGCTATAGGCACAAGATAAGCGGGCAACGGGCACTCCAGGGAAGATTTCCAGCTTCGATTGGCACGGCCAGCCCGGGCATTCAATGACGCAATTGAAAAACCGGTTGGCCGCGCCTATGTCCTCTGCAAGAATCGCGCTGGCCAACGGCGGCGCATCAAACCCAGAAAGGCCCACCCATGTCCAATTCCGATCCGATCGTCATTCTCTCTTATGCCCGCACGCCGATGGGTGGAATGCTGGGCGCATTGAGTGATGTCAGCGCATCCCATCTGGGGGCTGTCGCAGTCAAGGCTGCGGTCGAACGCGCGGGTGTTGCCGGCGCGGATGTCGAACGCATCTATATGGGCAATGTCCTGTCCGCCGGTCAGGGCCAGGCCCCTGCCCGTCAGGCAGCGATTTTTGCCGGTTTGCCGCAATCGGTTGAAGCCACAACCGTCAACAAGATGTGCGGCTCCGGCATGCAGGCCGCGATCATGGGCGCAGAAGCGCTGGCAGCTGGTTCGATCGACATGATCGTTGCCGGCGGCATGGAAAGCATGACCAACGCGCCTTATCTTCTGCCCAAGATGCGCAGCGGTGCGCGCCTCGGTCATACCGAAGCCAAAGATCATATGTTCCTCGACGGTCTGGAAGATGCCTATGAGCCGGGTCGGGCGATGGGCAGCTTTGCCGAAGAAACCGTCGGCGAATATCAACTGACGCGGGAATCACAGGACAATTTTTCAATCGAATCCCTCGCGCGCGCCAAAGCCGCTGTCGAAGGCGACGCCTTTGATGACGAAGTTGTCGCGGTCGAAGTCAAGACCCGCAAGGGCAGCGTCACCGTCGACAAGGACGAGCAACCGCTCAAGGGCAATCCTGACAAAATTCCGCAGCTTCGCCCTGCCTTCGCCAAAGACGGTACAATTACAGCCGCCAATGCTTCGTCAATTTCCGATGGTGCGGCAGCAATGGTGCTCACCCGCGCCAGCGTGGCTGAAGCGAAAGGCCTGAAGCCGGTTGCGCGGATCGTGGCTCATGCCGCCCACGCCCACGCTCCTTCGAAATTAACCACGGCTCCGGTGAGCGCAATCAAGAAGCTGCTCGAAAAGACCGGATGGTCGGTTGACGATGTTGATCTCTGGGAAGTGAACGAAGCCTTCGCCTGTGTCGCCATGTTTGCGATGCAGGATATCGGAATCAGCCATGACAAGATCAACGTCAATGGCGGCGCAACCGCTCTGGGTCACCCGATCGGTGCAAGCGGTGCCCGGATCATGGTTACTCTGGTTGCAGCGTTGAAAAAACGCGGTCTGAAAACGGGCATCGCCGCCTTGTGCATCGGTGGCGGAGAAGCGACAGCAGTGGCGATCGAACTGATCGACTGATCATTTCAGCGGTTCGTCGCCCCAGACATCGGTCATGCTGATATATCCCTGACGACCGGTAACGTCGAACAGGCACCAGCCTTTTTCGCACTGGGTCAGGCTGCCTACGACGCCCGGCTCGGCCTGCCAGATGACCTTTGCATTGGCATCGGGAAAAGCACGCATGGCGACCGGCTTGCCGCTGGTCGCCAGCACCAGACCGGTGCGGGATGCACTGAGCAGTCGCGCGTGCATCCAGCCTTGGGTGCCTTCATGGTCCTCGACCTTGCGCCAGGCCTTGTAGCGAGCGAGAATCTTTATCGGCAGCTTCTCGCGCTTGTATATCCACATCGTCGGATATTCGGTACTCGGACCGGTGCGCATCCGCGCCTCGGGCTCGTCGATCGAAGCCCAATAGGGCGGCTCCTGTTGCGCCGCAGCGGGCGAGGACAGGGACAGGCCCGAAATCGCAACAAGCATGAAAGCCGAAATACGCATGATGATTGGTTACTCGTCCCCAGATGATCAAAGCATAGCCTGAAAGCCATGTCCGCTTCAAGCGCCGCCTGCTTGACCTGAACCAAAATTCAGGCATAGCGCTTGGTCTATGCCAGACTCACCAGCCATCTCGAATCCCCGTGTCATCATCACCCGCGAATTGGCGGACTCCAATCAGAATCGCATGTGCGAATTATTTGATGCGGTGCCCAATCTCAGCGACCGACCCTTCTCCCGTGACGACCTGATTGCGGCCATGGCGGATTGCGATGTTCTCGTGCCCACGGTGACCGATCATATCGACGCGGAAATGATCGCCAATGCGCCGGACCGGCTGCGGCTGATCGCCAGCTTTGGTGCCGGTGTTGATCATATCGATCTTGCCGCCGCACGCGCGAAAAAGATTCTCGTCACCAACACCCCGGGTGTCTTCACCGAAGATACCGCAGACATGACCATGGCATTGATCCTGTCGGCGCCGCGCCGGCTTTCGGATGGCGAGAAGCTGATGCGCAGCGGGCAATGGGAAGGCTGGAAGCCGTCCGGTATGCTCGGTCATTGTATCGGCGGAAAGAAGCTCGGCATTATCGGCATGGGCCGCATTGGCCAGGCGGTGGCACGTCGGGCCTCCGGTTTCGGCTTGTCGATCGTCTATCATAACCGCCGCCAATTGCCGCCCGCTGTCGAAGAATCGCTGCGCGCCAGTTTTGTCGCCGATCTCGACGATCTGGTCCGCGAGTGCGATATCATTTCGCTGCATTGCCCGCATACCGCGGAAACCCATGAAATGATCAATGCCGAGCGGATCGGCATGATGAAACCTTCCACCTATCTGATCAACACCGCGCGCGGTGATCTGGTGAACGAGGACGCATTGATCGACGCTCTGCAAAATGAGCGGATCGGCGGTGCCGGACTTGATGTTTACCAGAATGAACCGGCTATAGACCCGCGTTTTCTGGGCCTGAAAAATACTGTGCTTTTGCCGCATATGGGCAGCGCGACCTTCGAGGGACGCGAAGCGTCCGGTGAACGGGTAATCACCAACATCCGTGTATGGGCGGACGGCCATCGGCCACCGGATCAGGTGCTCGACGGCTGGATTTGAGCTTTCCGTTGAGTCGCCAACCGGTCTCGACTAGAGATTCGGCGCAATCTGATTCGCAAAGTCGATCAGACATAATATAATTATAGCTGCGGGGGATCATCATGAAATATCCAGTCAAATCCATTGGTTTGCTGTTAGCGGCCGGATGGGCGGCTTCGCCGCTCCACGCGCAGCTGGCCATCGACCCGGCAATCGCCGCCGATGCTGCAAATAGCGGCGACACGGCCTGGATCTTGACCTCCAGTGCCCTTGTCCTGCTGATGACCCTGCCCGGTCTGGCGCTATTCTATGGCGGGCTTGTTCGCTCGAAAAATTTTCTGTCCGTTTTAATCCAGTGCATGGCTGTGGTCGGCATTTGTTCTGTGCTCTGGGTTGTCGTCGGCTATTCGCTGGCCTTCGGCGGCGTCACCAACGGATTTCTCGGCACCGGCTTCAACATGATGTTGAACAATCTCGGTAATGTCCGGGAAGGCACAGCTATACCGGAATCTGCTTATGTCATGTTCCAGCTGACCTTTGCCGTGATCACGCCCGCGCTGATGATCGGCGCCTGGGTTGAACGCGCGCGCTTTGGCTGGGTGGTTGCCTTCTGCGGACTCTGGCTGCTCGTCGTCTATGCTCCGGTTACCCACTGGGTCTGGGGTGGCGGCTGGCTGAGCAATCTCGGCGTACTCGATTTTGCTGGCGGTATCGTTGTTCATACCACTGCCGGCGTATCGGCCTTGGTGGTCGCCATCATGCTCGGCAAGCGCATGGGCTGGCCGAAAACATTGATGCTGCCGCATAGCCCTGCCCTGACCGTTGTTGGCGCAGCGATGCTCTGGGTCGGCTGGTTCGGATTCAACGGCGGCTCCGCACTGAC
>JBALUX010000182.1:0-4935 GCA_036963725.1 Parasphingorhabdus sp.
CAGCAAGATGCGCGATCACGGCTTGCGCAAACAGGCCAAGCTGATCGCCAATCAGGTGATTATTTCCGAAACCGCTGGCCGGCGATGGTCAGAGCGGGCGGACAGTGTGTTCCTCCATCCTGTTGCCGGGCCTTTGATCCTTTTCGCGGTGCTGTTCGTCATGTTTCAGGCGGTCTTCGCCTGGTCAGAGGCCCCGATTGGCTGGATTGAAAGCGCCAGCGAGTGGGTTGCTGCAGCCGTCGAGGCCAATTTGCCGGCTGGCTTTGTGCGCGATTTTATTATCGAGGGAGCTATCGGTGGCGTCGGTTCGGTGATCGTTTTCCTGCCGCAGATTCTGATCCTGTTCCTGTTCATCCTGTTGCTCGAAGCGAGCGGCTACATGACCCGCGCGGCTTTCATCATGGACCGGATGATGGCCAGTGTCGGCCTGTCGGGACGCAGCTTCATCCCGTTACTATCTTCTTTTGCCTGCGCGATTCCCGGCATCATGGCAACGCGCAGCATTTCTGATCCGCGCGATCGGCTGACCACCATTTTGGTCGCGCCGCTGATGACCTGTTCGGCGCGGCTTCCTGTCTATGCGATCATTATCGGTGCGTTCATTCCGCCAACCACCGTCGGTCCCGGCATTGGTCTGCAGGGACTGGTGCTGTTCGGCCTCTATGTATTCGGTATCGTCGGCGCGATGGTTGTCGCGCTGGTGCTGCGGTCGACGGTGACCAAGGGGCCGAGTAGCGGCTTCCTGATGGAAATGCCGAAATATCAGTTGCCGCGGATGAAGGACGTGCTGATCGGACTATGGCAGCGGGCGTGGATTTTCCTGCGCCGCGCCGGTACGATCATCTTTGCCGCTACCGTGGTATTGTGGCTGTTGCTTACGTTCCCGAAAGTGCCCGAAGACAGCGGGATGAGCCAGGTCGACTATAGCGTCGCCGGGCGGATTGCCAATGTCATCGCGCCGGTCGTCAAACCGATCGGTTTCAACCGCGATATCGCGCTCGCCCTGATCCCGGCCATGGCCGCCCGCGAAGTGGCGGTTGCCGCGCTGGCAACCACCTATGCGATTGATGCACCGGACGAGGAAGCGGAAGCAAAATCCCTGACCGAGCGCCTGCAAAGCCGCTGGTCGTTGCCGACCGCCTTGGCCTTTCTCGCCTGGTTCGTCTTTGCGCCGCAATGCATCTCGACCATTGCCGTAACCAAACGCGAAACCAACGGCTGGAAGTGGCCGATCTTCATGCTCGCTTATCTTTTTGCGCTCGCTTACGTCGCGGCCGGTATTACATATTGGAGTGCCGTCGCCCTCGGTCTATAGAGTCTCCCAAGAATCGTTAATCACGTTATTTTTTTGGGGAATTTGAAATGGCCGGCGGCATCAACAAAGTCATCATCGTAGGCAATCTGGGCAAGGATCCGGAAGTGCGTACCTTCGCCAACGGCGGAAAAGTCTGCAATTTCAGCGTCGCGACATCGGAAAGCTGGAAAGACAAGTCCACCGGCGAGCGCAAGGAAAAGACCGAGTGGCACAATATCTCGATCTATAACGAAGGCCTTGCTGGCGTTGCCGAAAAATATCTCCGCAAGGGCAGCAAAGTCTATCTCGAAGGCAAGTTGCAAACCCGCAAATGGCAGGACCAGTCCGGCAATGACCGCTATTCGACCGACGTTGTATTGCAGGGCTTTGACGCGAAAATGGAAATGCTCGACAGCCGTCAGGGCGGTGGTGGCCAAGGCGGCGGCCAGGGCGGTTCCAACGACGGCTGGGGCGGCGGTCAGGGTGGCGGCGCGCCATCCGGCGGTGGTGGCGGCAATGACAGCTGGGGCCAGACCGGTGGCGGCTCAGGCGGCGGCCAGGGCGGCGGCGCCTTTGACAGCGATCTCGACGACGACGTTCCGTTCTAGGTTTTTCGCGCTAATCTAATCGACGATAAGCCGGCAATATCCCGAAAGCGGATATTGCCGGTTTTTCATTGTGGGATTGCCGGATGTTTTGGCGATCAGGACTGACTTTTGACCAACGCTTTCATCCGCACGAAATCACGATGAGGCACGGCTACCCAGGATCGCGTATGGAACATGCGTTGCTCCAATTGATCTTGCTCAACCGATCTCGAAAAACGAATAGACCGGACCATCCGCCGTCTGCTCGCCAGTCCCGGCGGCCACGACATTGTTGAGCCATAGATATTGCTCTGCTCCGGCTTCGAATTTTGCCGTCACCGCCAGAGAATATTCCTCCGGCTTCAGCAGCGCGCCTTTGGCAAAGCGTGTCATGGTTTCCGGTTCGGCGAGAAAGCGGCCCTGATAATTGAGGTAGATCATCGCCCCGTCATCGGTCTGGAGCGGCAGGCGTACGTCGATTTCCATGACGCCATCGGGACGGTTGATCACCCAGTCGGCGCCGGGCAGGACTTTGCCATTCAGGCGCTCGCTCGAGAAGCGGCCGCCGGTCACGGGCGCGATGCGGCGCAATCCTGCCGGTGTCTTGCCGACCATTAACATGTTCGCGAAATCGACCGTCAGGGTCATAGTCATCAGATGCTGGTGCTTGAGTTCGGTCATGAAAAACTCTTCTCTGTTGCTCCGGCAGGCTGGCACCGAATATTATAATTTATGCCCGGTCCGGTCCCGCTTGGTGTCGAGATAAAATTCATTGTGCGGATTGGCGGCGATCTTGACAGGCAGGCGTTCTTCTACCGTCACGCCACATGCTTCCAAACCTTCCACTTTTTCCGGATTGTTGGTGAGCAATTTGACCTTCGGGATATTGAGCAGTTCCAGCATCCGGGCGGCAATCGAAAAATCCCGGGCGTCAATCGCAAAGCCCAGCCGCTGGTTGGCGTCCACCGTATCAAAGCCCTGATCCTGCAGCGAATAGGCCCGCAGCTTGTTGATCAGGCCGATCCCGCGGCCTTCCTGCCGCAGATAGAGCAGGACACCCCAGTTCGCCTCGGTCATCTGGCCGAGCGCGGCATGCAGTTGCGGGCCGCAATCGCATTTCAGGCTGCCGAGAACGTCGCCGGTCAGACATTCGCTGTGCAGGCGCACGACCGGCGTGCTGCTGTCACGCTTGCCGACGATCAGCGCAATATGATCGGTGGCATCGGCATCGCTGCGAAAGCCGTAGATATGCGCTTCCGGATTGGCCGCAACGGGCAGCCGGGCATGGGCGCTGATCATCAGCGCCGTGGAATCGGCATAGGCGCCGGCATCCTCTGCCTGCGCAATATCTTCCGCATCATCAACAATCACGAACGCCGGGAGCAGGCCACCATGACGCGCCAGCTCCATCGCCGCGGTGGCGGCTTTGGGATTGCTCAGGGTCTCGCTGCGAAACGGTCCCTTCATCGGATATTGCATGTCGAGTACCGGATCGACGATCGCGATAATCTCGGCGGCAGTGACGGGAGCGGGCAGGCTGATCTGGATCGGCAGGTTCGGATCGGCGGCGGCAAACTGGTTGAGCAGCTTCAGCGTTGCGGCACGGCTGGCGGATATGATCAGCGATATCGTTCCGGAAGAGGGCAGGGCCGCCTCCAGATTGCCGGTTTCTACCGGCAGCAGGTTCAGGCGTTGGCCGTCCGCTTCCACGCCAATCGGCCAGCCGCGTCGGAGCGCATCGATTGCGCGGGCCGCCCGGCGGGCAGCAGCCTTGTCGGCCCCGTCGAGAGGCGCTGCGTTCAAAATTCGAATTCCGTGATCAGTGGCGCGTGATCCGATGGTTTGCCCCAGCTGCGCGCGTCTTCCAGAACGGAATGGCTGACCGCTTTGTCTGCCAGTTCCGGGCTGACCCAGACATGATCGAGCCGGCGGCCCTTGTCCGATGCCCGCCAGTCCTTGGCGCGATAGCTCCACCAGGTGAAGAGGCGCTCGGGATCGGGAATCAGCTTGCGACCGACATCGACCCAGCCATGCGCATCGCGCATCGCGTAAAGATGGTCGATCTCGATCTGGGTATGGCTGACGACTTTCAGCAATGCCTTATGGCTCCAGACATCGGAGGCCAGCGGTGCGACATTGAAATCACCCATCAGGATCGTCGGTTCTTTCAGATTCTGCGACCATTCGGTCATCCGGCCAAAGAAATCGAGCTTCTGGCCGAATTTCGGATTGATCTCGCGGTCGGCAATTTCCCCACCGGCGGGGATATAGACATTCTCGATTCTTACGCCATTCTGCAACACTGCGCCGACATGGCGGGCTTCGCCGTTATTCTGCCAGTCGAAGCGTTCATCCTTGTGCAGCGGCACGCGGCTGATGATCGCAACGCCATGGTGCATCGGCTGGCCGTGCAGAATCATATGGTTGTAGCCAAGGCGGCGGAACATCCCTTCGGGAAATTGCTCGTTGCGGACTTTGGTTTCCTGCAGGCACAGGACATCGGGGGCTTCCTCGGTCAGGAAACGCTCGACGATGTCGAGGCGGGCGCGGATGCTGTTAATATTCCAGCTGACGATTTTCAGACTATCACTCATGCCGAGCCTGATAGCCACGCTCGCACAGAAACCCAAGCCTAAAGGCGACCGGGCGGCGCGGTAATTTTGCTGGACTGGAAAAGGAAAACCCCCACCTCCGGGGGCATTAAGGAGGTGGGGGCAAACTCGCGTTCGTCACGCATGGGATGAGTTGAGGGTTGTTTCGTCAGGTAACAGGGGGAAAACCTGACTGTCTCTTCTCATCCTGTATTTGGTTATAGTCCCGTGTTTCTGTCGGGAATATGAACGAAAGAAAGTTCATGTTCTGCTGATCGGTAGCCCGTCTCGTTTCACCGCTTGCCACGACTTTTCCGCCGCGGATCGGTCCAGTTGAAGCTGCTGTTGGCGACAGGAACGCCAAATTTCTGGTTCGACAAACGGATCGATGTGCGATTATTCTTCGAATCGAGCGATACCCACCCATCGAGGCTCAGCCCAGCGGGCGCACCGGGTTTTTTCG
>JBALUX010000183.1:0-4813 GCA_036963725.1 Parasphingorhabdus sp.
CGCTGTCGGCGATCCTGCCGCAGGAATCGCTTGATAAATGGGCGCTGGTAGCGGCTTTGGGATCGGGCGCGGTTGTCGCCCTGATCGTCGGTTACAAGAAGCTGAAATCCATGCCGGAAGCTTTCTCGCGCGGTGCGACGAGCGCGGTGGTCGCCATCACCAATACCTGCGCGGTGGTTGGCTTCGGCTCCGTTGCCAAGCTGTCACCGGCCTTTCAGGAGGCACTGGTCATGGTGCAGAATATCCCGGGCAGCCCGCTGATCGGAGCCGCTGTTGCGGTCACCGTGATCGCCGGCCTTACCGGCTCGGCATCGGGTGGCCAGTCAATCGCCCTGCCCCTGATCGCGCCCCATTATATCGATGTCGGCGCGCAGCCCGACGAGCTGCACCGCGTCGTTGCGATCTCTTCCGGTGCGCTCGATAGCCTGCCGCATAATGGCTATGTCGTGACCACGATCCGCGCGGTTTGCGGGGAAACGCATAAGGATGCTTATGGTGCAGTCGGCGCGTTGACCGTGGCGATACCGGTAATCGGGACGATCATGGCGGTGATATTGTTCGGGATATTCTAGCGCTCGGTAGCGGCCTGTTACCGCCGCCGCGAAGGCCATCAATCCGTCGACAATTGGAAGAATTGGAAGCATGTCGCGCCTTGCGGACAGACAAAAGGGATAGCTAAGATTTTACCTTAACTATCCCTTATAATCATTTGTTGAATTTATATTATTCCGTCCAATAGTCGGAGAGAATTTCTATTTCAACCGCTCGATATTGCTCGCGGCTTCATCGATAATCGCGGTAACTTCCAGGATCTTGTCCGATCCCTTTTCCTCATCCGCCAACCGGATAGCGATCGCGCTTTTCAGGTTGTGAACCGCTCGGCGGACGGATGCGCCATCGCTGGCCTCACCCATTTTCGATACGCCTTCCAGCCGTGCGAGAATTTCGGCAATTTGCGCCTCGTCCTCGGCCAGACGGGCGGAACCCGCTTCGGTGATCGAATAGACTTTCTTGCCGTCATCATCGACCTTTTCGTCGATCAGGTCCATTTCCGCCATCAGGGTCAGCGTCGGATAGACGATCCCCGGACTGGGCGCATAATGGCCGCCGGTCAGTTCCTCGATCTGACGGATCAGATCATAGCCGTGCCGCGGTTCTTCCGCGATCAGGTGCAACGTCAGCAGCTTCAGTTCGCCGCGCCGGAACATCCGTGCGCGCCGCTTGCCCTTGCCACCTTCAAAAGCGGCCTGGGCAAACGCCCGGGCGAATTTCTCGCCAGGCGGCCCGCCTCTTCCGCGGCCTCTTCCCCGGCCAGATCCACGTCCAGACCCATCGGGGCCTCCGGTTCCAAATTTCATTCCATGTCTCATTTCTTAATCTTTCTTTATTTCTAAGATGTTCTTAAGATATATCTTAAAGCTATCTTTGCAATAGGGAATTGGCTAAAAATCTACAAGTGTCTGAAAAATAGCCGGAATATCTTGCAGAATATTGGCCCGGCAACGACCGACCCGGGCGTTAAAGATATTGGACTCGCGCCCACAAGCTGTTAATCAAACAGTTAAAGTCGAGATGGAGAGATCAATGACAACCCCGATACACGGTACGTGCGACCCCCGATTTGCTGCGGTCAAAGCGGCATTCGAGAATAATTTCAGCGAGCATGATGATCTCGGCGCGTCGGTCGCGATTACGCTGGACGGCGAATTTGTCGTCGACCTGTGGGGCGGCCATCTCGACGAGGAGCGCACCCAGCCGTGGCAGGAGGATACGCTGGTCAACGTCTGGTCGAGCACCAAGACGATGGCGGCGATGTCGCTGCTCTTGCTCGCCGATCGCGGCGAGGTCGATTTACATGCACCAGCGAGCAAATATTGGCCGGAATTTGCCCAAAATGGCAAAAAGGCTGTCGAAGTTCGACATTTTCTTTCCCATAGTGCCGGCCTGTCCGGCATGGACAAGAAAGTCGAGGGCGACGCGCTCTACGACTGGGAATGGATGACCACCGCTCTCGCCAAACAGGAACCTTGGTGGGAACCGGGCACACAATCGGGCTATCACGCCCTCACCCAGGGCCATCTGATCGGCGAAATCGTCCGCCGCGTGACCGGCCAGACGATCGGCAATTTCTTCCGTCAGGAAATCGCCGAGCCGACCGGCGCGGATTTCCATATTGGCGCGGATGAATCGCTCGACTACCGCATCACCAATCTGGTGCCGCCCAAGAGCGGCCTTGCCCCCAGTCCTGACTCGATTGCCGGGCGAACCTTTGCCAATCCAGGCGTCGACGCGACCGAGCCGAGAAAGCGTGCCTGGCGCGCGGCGGAAATCCCCGCCGCCAACGGTCAGGGCAATGCCCGCAGCATCGTCCGCGCCCAGACGGCGATGGCCAATGGCGGCCAGGCCTTCGGCAAGACGATCCTGTCGGAAGCCGGAACGAAGCGGATATTCGACAAACAGACCGAAGGCACCGATCTGGTGCTGGGCCTGCCGCTGACCTTTGGCATGGGCTATGGCCTGAACAATCCCGCGACGCCGATCAGCCCCAATACCAATACGGCGTTCTGGGGCGGCTATGGCGGATCGTCGGTGATTATCGACCAAGATGCGGGGCTCTGTTTTTCCTATGTGATGAACAAGATGGAATCCGGCCTGCTCGGCGATCCGAGGGGGTTCGGATTGGCGGCGGCCATGTATATGTCGATGGCCTAGCCTGAGGCTGCGCCTTGTCCCATTATGGCTAGTCGGCACGGCGAGACGCTCTCGCTAGAATAGCGGCTCAACCTTTCAGGATAGAGGCCGATATGGATCTGGGAATTGCGGGAAGAATTGCGCTGGTCAATGGCGGGAGCGCCGGCTTGGGTCGCGGGGCCGCGCTGGCGCTGGCCAGGGAAAAGACCGAATTATACGTCACCGCGCGCGGCGAAGAGCGACTGCTTCAGACTTGCGAAGAACTGGCCCGCGAAACCGGCGCCAATATCACGCCGATTGTCGCCGATCACAGCAGCGACGAAGGCCGCGAGGCGATCCTGTCCATCTGTCCCAGCCCGGATATATTGGTCGCCACCTGCTCCCCTCCCCCCTTCTCCGGCGATTTCCGCACGGTCGGCCGCGCGGAATGGGAGGAAGCCCTGTCGCTCACTTTGCTCAGTCCGGTTGAGTTCATCAAATCGGTGATCGACGGCATGGTCGAGCGCAAATGGGGCCGAATCGTCAATATCGCCACCGGCGCCGCCAAATATCCCGCCGCGATGCGCGTATTGTCGGGGCCGCCGCGCGCAGCGATGGTGAACTATACCGTCGCCGTGGCGAAGCAGGTCGCCAGACATGGGGTGACGATCAACAATATCCTGCCCGGCATGCATCACACGCCGGGGATTAGCGGCATGTTCGACAGCCAGGCCGAGGCCAATGGCACCAGCTATGACGAGGAAGTCGCCAAATTTGTCAAACAGGTGCGGATCCCGGTCGGACGCTTTGGCGACGCAGAAGATATGGGCATGTTTGTCGCGATGTTCTGCAGCGAGATGGCCGGCTATGCGACCGGACAGAGTCTGGTCGTCGACGGCGGCATGGGCAATTCGATTTTCTAGCTGAGATGCGCGCCTATTTTGGTCGTACGCGCAATATTTTGCTGGTCGGGCCGTCTGGTTCTTCGGTCAGCAGATAGAGAAAACCGTCCGGACCGGTTCTGACATCGCGGAAACGCGTGTCCAGCTCGCCGAACAGCTCCGCCTGTTTGCCTAGTGACCCGTCAGCGTTCACGTCGACATGGCGAACATGTTTGAGCGCCAGCGCGGAGAGGAACAGATCACCCTGCCAGTCCGGAAAGGCCTCTCCCGCATATTGGGCAAAGCCGGACGGCGCGATCGACGGCGTGAAATGGACTAGCGACTGTTCGGTGCCGTCGAACGCTTCATAAGGCGAAATCCGGCCACCGGAATAATCCAGCCCGTAGGAAGCCGTCGGCCAGCCGTAGTTGGCGCCGCGCTTGATCTCGTTGATCTCGTCCCCGCCCGCCGGGCCATGTTCATTTTCCAGCACGCGGCCGTCCGCCGCGAGAATGATCCCTTGCGGATTGCGATGACCAAGGCTCCAGATTTCCGGCAACGCGCCTTCTTTCCCGACAAAGGGATTGTCCTGCGGCACCGAACCATCGTCATTCAGCCGGATGATCTTGCCGAAATGATTGTCCAGCTCTTGTGCCTGTTCGCGAAAATGGAAAGCATCGCCTACCGGCATCATCAAGGTGCCGTCGGGAAGGAAGATGATCCGCGCGCCATAGTGATTACCTTGTATCCGGCTGGGCGCTGCGGCGAATATCTGCTGTCCGTTGCTGATCTGCGGTTTGCCGCCTGCATTGCCATATTCAAAGCGCATCAGCGAAAGCGTGTTGGTGCCATCGCCCTGATCGGCTGCATAGGAAATATAGAGCAGGCCATTTTCGGCAAAAGCGGGGTGCAGCGCCACGTCGAACATGCCAGCCTGCGCGCTCGCAGCGGTATGGACTTTGGGATATTCCTCGCCGCTGGCGAAATCGTAGAGAACCGCGGTCGTCCCGTCGGGGGCGATATGCTTGAGCTTGCCGGTGCGTTCGGTGACCAGCATGGCCCCGTCGGGGAGAAAAGCGAGCGACCAGGGATAATCGAGACCGTCAGCGACTGTTTCGAGCGTATAATTGACCGGAGCCGGATCGACACGGCCCGCGGCTTCGCTGGTTTTCGTGCCGCTCGACGAGGCCCCCTGGTTCGAACAGGCCGCCAGCGCGCCCAATGCGACAACGGAAAGAATGGTTCTGAAATTTCGCATATAG
>JBALUX010000184.1:0-2831 GCA_036963725.1 Parasphingorhabdus sp.
GGCCGCTGCGCACTTCTGATACGGAGGTCCGGAGCAGCGTCGGAAACGGCCCGCCAGCAAGATATTGGTCGACGGCGTGGTCAAATGTGGAAAAATTCACCAGCCTGCGCGACGGGATCCATGCTGCTGCCGTCGCGGCCAGGCTTTCGCCGATCCACTTGCCAAGCGATAGCAATCGGCGGTTGACCTCGGGAATATGTCTGGCGCTGGTCAGACTGTCTCCCGGCGCCACGCTGATGACAGTGTCTGCCGAAGATGCCAGGTCTTCGAAGGTCAATCCAGATGTATCAGGGGTCAATTTCCGTCCGGCTTCCGCTGCCGTCAGACGAGAGAGCCGAAAAGGCATGGCGTCGACAATGACTTCGGCCATTTCCAGATTTGTGAACTTCGCGCGGTTGACCACCATTTTGGTGTTCGCGGCTTTGCACCAGGGCGCTTGCGTCAGGACGAATTCGTCCGCCACGGGAGCGATGATCAAAAGGGGCGGTTCAGGATTGATCAAGCATTATCCGTTTCAGGCTCATCAAGTCTATCGTATTTTAAAGCGTAACAATGCCGTGGGTTACAGGCAATCTGCGCCACCGTCTTTGGCCGGAAATGGTATATGGAGCGGATCCGGAGGCGCAGCGATTTCGGAAAACCGTCGAAAGATTTGATTGTCAGCCTGCCGATGCACCGGTAACGGCTTCGGCATGTCGAACCTGATCTTATCGATACTCATGCTGGCGGGAGCCGCGCTGCTGGCTGGCGGCATTTATATATTGCGCAAGGGTACAAACAGAAAGCAGGGCTTGCTGATGCTCGTGGCGGCCGCCGTCATGTTCGCCAATGTCGGAATCTGGACGATCCCGACACCGGAGAGCAATCAGCCCGTATCGCCGCAATCCGGCGACTAGGCCTGCAAATTACTTGATCGGCGAATCCGGCGCGAGCCGCATGTCGAGATAATTGTCGATCGATCCCATCAGCAATTCCATTTCATTTTCGTAGAAATGATTGGCGCGGGGAATCTCGTCATGGTGAATGGTGATGTGCTTCTGTGTCCGCAACTTGTCGACCAGTTTCTGGACGGCGCTGGGGGTCACGACTTCATCATTCACGCCCTGAACAATGATGCCCGAGGACGGGCAGGGTGCCAGGAAGTTGAAGTCATACATGTTCGCTGGCGGAGACACCGAAATGAAACCGCGGATTTCCGGACGGCGCATCAAAAGCTGCATGCCGATCCAGGCGCCGAAGCTGTAGCCGGCGATCCAGGTGGTCTGTGCTTCGGGGTGGAAACTTTGAACCCAGTCGAGCGCTGCCGCAGCATCGGACAATTCGCCGATGCCATTGTCGAATGTGCCCTGAGAGCGACCGACACCGCGAAAGTTGAAGCGCAGTGTAGCGAAACCGCGCTTTACAAAGGTCTTGTATATCGCCTGGGTGATGCGGTCATTCATCGTGCCACCCGCTTGCGGGTGCGGATGCAGAACCATTGCAACGGGTGCGCGGTCTCGGGGTCCTGGGCTAAAGCGGCCTTCGAGGCGGCCTTCGGGTCCGGTAAAAATTACGTCAGGCATGGATTTTCAATTCTTCGATCTAGATTGTCGTCTCCAGAACGCGAGAAGTCAGAATAGCTTTTGCGCTGGATGCAGCGTCTATATAGGGAGAGTGAACCAATCCGCAACTCAATCCCGCAAGCCAGAGAGTTTTTGCCAATATCGTGACCGAGACCAAACGCATCTATCTCGACTATGCTGCTACCGCGCCGATGCTCGATGTGGCCAAGAAAGCCTGCGCGGAGGGTTTCGAGCATTGGGCCAATCCGTCTTCGCCGCATGGCGACGGGCGCGCCGCCCAGGCGATGCTGGAAAATGCCCGGCGGCGATTCAAGACCGCTCTGGACTGGGATGGCGATGTTATTTTCACCAGCGGGGCGAGCGAGGCGGTGCAGATCGCGCTGACCAAGTCCAAGCCTGCGGTTCAATATGTCTCGCCGGTCGAGCATGATGTGGTTCTGCGATTCGCGCAAAACGCGAAATCGATTCCGGTCGACATGAACGGTTTGGTCGTTCCGATGAACCTGAACCACGTGCTGAAGTCTGCCGAGGAGCCGGCGCTGGTGGCGATCCAGTCGGTCAATAATGAAACCGGCGTGATCCAGGATCTGGATGCGCTGGCCAAGGTCACGCGCGACCGGGGTTGCTATCTGATGGCCGATTGCTCCCAATCGATCGGCAAAATGCCGTTGCCGGATGCCGATCTGATCATTGTCGCCGGGCATAAATTTGGCGGACCTCCCGGTGTCGGCGCGCTGCTGGTCAAGGATCTCCGGCTGCTCGAAGCCGATGGCGGGCAGGAGCAGGGCTACCGCTCCGGCACCCAGAATCTGCCCTATATCATGGGCATGACAGCAGCACTGGAAGCGCCGGCCAACTGGGCAGGACGCGCTTCGGAATTGCGGCAGCATCTGGACGATGCAATCCGGAAGGAAGGCGGCTCCGTGATAGCGGAGAAAGCCCCCCGTATCGCCACCATCGCCAGCTATCACATGCCCGGTGTCGCTGCGAATACGCAGCTGATCAAATTTGATATGGCCGGTTTTTCGGTCTCCGCCGGCAGCGCCTGTTCTTCGGGCACGCTGAAGACCAGCCATGTGCTCGAAGCCATGGGGACCGACCCGCAAGTCGCGCGGGAAGTGATAAGGGTCAGCATCGGTCGCGACACCAGCCGGGCGCATATTTATGCCTTCATCGAGAAATGGAAGTCGATTTTCGCGGAATCGCGGCAGAGCTGAACCCGGCTGATGAACCCCATCTATCTTGACAATCAGGCAACTACGCCGCTCG
>JBALUX010000184.1:2841-4806 GCA_036963725.1 Parasphingorhabdus sp.
CCGAGGTTCTCGACGCGATGCTGCCCTGGCTGAAAGACGGTTTCGGCAATCCGCACAGCCCGCATGTGATGGGCCGGCGGGCTGCAGCTGCGGTGGAGGTTGCTCGCGAGCAGGTTGCTGCTCTGCTCCCCGGCGGAGGGCGCGTGATATTCACCGGCAGTGCTACGGAAGCGATCAATCTCGCGATGGGTGCGGCCCGAATGCTGCAAGGCCGCAGCGGGATCGCCATTGTCGACACCGAACATGCTGCGGTCCGTGACACCGCGCTCTGGTACGGCACGCAGGGTTTTGAAACCAGTCTGCTTCCGGTTGATCCGCAGGGTCTGGTCCTATTGGAAGAATTGGAAGCATGTTTGGGGCCGCGAACCGCGCTGGTTGGCGCGATGCTGGTCAATAACGAAATAGGGGTTGTTCAGCCGGTCGATCGAATCACGGAAATGGCGCATCAGGCAGGCGCGCTGATGCTCTGCGATGCGGTGCAGGGATATGGCCGGATCGATATTCCGCAGCAAGCCGATCTGATCGCGCTGTCCGGACATAAAATTTACGGACCTAAGGGCATCGGCGCGCTCTGGGTGCGCGACGGTATCGATGTGCCACCATTGATCCACGGCGGCGGGCAGGAGCAGGGCGTGCGGTCGGGCACACTGTCTCCGGCTCTTTGCGCGGGACTGGGCGCTGCGGCGAAACTCTGTGCCGAATGCCGGGATCAGGATATGCAACATATCGCGAGCCTCGCCGAAAAAGCGCATAATCTGTTTGGCGACTGGACAGTGAATGGTTCGCTCGATCAGCGCTATCCCGGCAATCTCAATATCCGCCGCGATGGCCTTGATGTCGCCCGGCTGATGTCCGATGTTCGCGGCGTCGCTTTTTCCGCCGGTTCGGCCTGCGCCAGCGGTTCCGGACGGCCCAGTCATGTGCTGGCGGCACTGGGACTGGAGCCGGCACAAATAAAATCATCGATTCGTCTGGGTTTCGGGCGCTATAACACGGTCGAAGAAGTAGAACGGGCAGCCGGTCTGATCAATCAAGCAGCGGAGAATCAGCTATCATGAAGAAGATCGCCGTCCATTTTGTCAGCTCCGACGATCAAAAAACTCTCTCCGTCGAGGCGTCGGACGGGGACAATCTGCTCACCGTTGCGCAAATTCATGACCAGCCGCTCGAAGGGACATGCGAAGGGCAGATGGCTTGCTCGACTTGCCATGTGATTGTCGAAGCTGCGGATTTTGACCGATTGCCGCCAGCGACGGAAATGGAAGAGGATATGCTCGATCTTGCCGCCGGAGCGCGCAGAACCAGCCGGCTTGCCTGCCAGATCACCTTGACCCCCGAACTTGACGGGCTGACTGTTCATATGCCCGGCGAAAGCCATAATATGCAGATCATCTAACGGCTTGCATTTTTGCCCAACTCCCACCATATGCGCAGCGGGAGTCGGGTGGACGCAGTCTTCGCCAACCCGGTCAGGTCCGGAAGGAAGCAGCCGCAACGATTTTTCTGCGGGTCGCCCGGCTCCTACTTTGCAGCAGTGCCAGGATTTGGCAGTGACTCTAAATATAAAACACCCTTAAAATCAACGACTTACGGCATTTTCTCCTTGTTTTCGGACAGACTCGAAAATGACCGCGAATAGCCTTCGACAAGCCGCGGCCTCTCGCCTAAACTGTTGCTTCATGTCCGATTCACAAGATATATTCGCGGCTGGCGGTGTCGATGCGCCGGAGCAGCCAGCCCCCGGCGCGGCGCAGCCCTATCGGGTGCTGGCGCGCAAATATCGGCCATCGAAATTCTCCGAACTGATCGGCCAGGATGCGATGGTGCAGACGCTAGGCAACGCGATCAAGCGCGACCGGCTTGCTCATGCCTTTCTGATGACCGGTGTGCGCGGCGTCGGCAAGACATCAACCGCGCGGCTGATTGCCAAGGCGCTGAACTGCATCGGCGAAGACGGGCAGGGCG
>JBALUX010000185.1:0-4748 GCA_036963725.1 Parasphingorhabdus sp.
ATCGCCAGTTACCGGTCAGCGTTCTCGTGATGCATTATACCGGCATGAAGGACGCCGCTTCGGCGATCAGCTGGCTGGCCAATCCCGAAGCAAAAGTCTCGGCCCATTATGTCGTAACCGAGGACGGCCAGATTGTGCAGATGGTCGACGAAGAAAAACGGGCCTGGCACGCAGGGCGCGGCTTCTGGCGCGGAATTACCGACCTGAACAGCGCCAGCATCGGTATCGAGATCGTCAATCCGGGTCATGAATGGGGCTATGTCCCGTTCCCGGAAGAGCAGATGGATGCGGTGACCCGGCTTGCCCATGCCATCGTCCAGCGGCACGATATCCCGTCTTCCAATGTGATCGGGCACAGCGATCTGGCGCCGGCGCGCAAGCAGGACCCGGGCGAGCTGTTTGACTGGGAAAGACTGGCGCGTCACGGTATTGCGCTGAAAAGACCGGCAGCGAAACTGAACGAGCCGCCCTGGACCGATGGCGGCTTCATGCTGGCGCTGGAACGGTTCGGCTATGATATTTCCGACCAGACCGCCGCTGTCGTCGCTTTCCAGCGCCGTTTCCGGCCCAATAATATTGACGGTGTGATTGACGGCGAATGTCGCTCGCTGCTTTTGTCTTTAATGTTGGACAGAGAGCGCGGAATCACTAAATAGGGCGCACCAGAGGGTCGGCCAGCCGTCCGCCGAAGCTTTAGCGAAGGTGGAAGGAAAGTCCGGGCTCCACGATTAAAAGGTGCCGGATAACGTCCGGCGGGGGCAACCCTAGGGAAAGTGCAACAGAAAGCAGGTCGCGACGACTTCGGTCACGTGACATTGAAAGGGTGCGGTAAGAGCGCACCGCGGGACTGGCAACAGGCCTGGCATGGTAAACCCCACCTGGAGCAAAACCAAATAGGGGCGGCATATGGCTTTTTCGGCTTGCTGCCCGGGTTGGTTGCTTGAGCCACGCAGCAATGCATGGCCTAGATGAATGGCTGGCTATTCCGTTTCGACGGATGGACAGAACCCGGCTTACAGACCCTCTGGTATTATCTTAGCGGTGGAACTCGCCGGGTTCCTCTGTTAGAATAGGGACTATGCCAAAAGCAAAACGATCAGATAACTGGGGTTTCCCGAGATGGGGAAGCTACGAAAGCTCGCGCGAAACACAACAGGTCAAGCTTTGTGACCGGCACGGTTGCGAAGAAGCGGGTAACTGCCCTGCGCCCAAATCACCCAATAGTCCGGAACGCTGGTATTTCTGCCAGACTCACGCGGCGGAATATAATCGCGGATGGGACTATTTCGAAGGCCTCGACAAGGAAGAGCGCAAGAAGCGCGAAGCCGACGAGCAGCGCGATGCCAATGCCTATCAGGAAGCGGCGCATTACAGCTGGATGGGATCCGGCGACGGCAGCCGTTCGCGCGACGAAATGACCGCGCTGGAAATTTTTGATCTGACCCCCGATGTCGAATTCGACACGGTGAAAAAAGCATGGCGGACGATGGCCAAGGAATATCATCCCGACGTCAATCCCGGCGATGCCGAGGCGGCCAAGAAGTTCCAGGCGGCGCAAGCAGCTTATGATGTGTTGCGGATTGCCGAAGAACGCCGGGTCTGGAAGCCTATCTAGTTTATGTTTTCCTGCTAAGGCGGGAATCCATCTCCCACCATTGCGGCAATCATAGCCTTTCGAAATGGCACCAGACGAAAGTCGAGTGCGGACCTCTACAAATATTTTGGATCGAGCATCGGGAGATGGCCCCCTCCCTGCGCAGGTGTGCTAGTTGCCCTGCAACCGCGACGCGGTCTGCTGAATAAGCGCGATCATATTGGGAATGCCCTGGGTGCGGTTTGAACTCAGCTGGTTTTTCAGGTCAAAAGGCTCGAGCACGGCGGCAATATCGGTGCCTGTGATCTGCTCGGCCGCCTGATCCTGTACCGTTTCCAGAACCAGCGCGATAATGCCCTTGGTAATCGCAGCATTGCTGTCAGCCAGAAAATGCAGCCGTCCGTCATCGAGTTGCGTCGGATAGACCCAGACCGAGGCAGAACAGCCCCGTACCAGCGTCGCATCGGTTTTCAGCGCATCCGGCATCGGATCAAGCTCTTTGCCCAGATCGATCAGCAGCCGGTAGCGATCATCGGGTTCGAGAAATTCATATTCTTCGATAAGGTCGTCAATTTTGCTCATGGGGAGGGCGGTTAGCAGGGCTTTGTTGAAAGGTCATCTGTTTAAAAGATATCCGTTCGTGCTGAGCTTGTCGAAGGGCAGGCGGCCCGCGCTCTGGCCGATGCTTCGACAAGCTCAGCACGAATGGCGTGAGATTAAAGCTCCACGCCCGCCGCAATCGCTTCCAGCTTGCGGATGCGTTCCTTGAGGTCAGCAACCTCGATTCGCGATGTCGCGGTGGGGGGATTATCCTCGCGCCGCTGCTCGATTTCGCGGGACTTGAGCGCGATCCAGTCGCGCCAGCCACGCAGGGCGACCAGCGCCAGGACCGTCAGTCCGATCAGCGAAAAAGCCGCGGTGATCATATAAAAAGCAGGTTCTTGCATCATGCTTGTCCTTCCACTTTCTGGGCCGTCTTACCGGTCGCGTAATTTTTCGATCTCGTTTTCCAGTTCCCGGGCACCGCGATCGTCGGTGGCGATTTTCTCGAGCACGGCGACGCGCTCCTTGAGATATTTTACTTCTTCCTGCAGTCGCCCGGAATCCCGGTTTTGCGCAGCAATCTCGTTGCCGTGCTGATCCTCGACAATGCCATTTTGCGCCCGATACCGGGTGCTCAGCACTTTCCCGATCGTGACAACGATGATGATGGCAACAACCATTTCAAACGGATTCATCTAAAAATTCCCTCCCGTCCGCGCAGACCCGATTAGCGGTCGCGCAATTGTTCAATTTCGCTTTCGAGCTGCCGTGTGCTGTGACCATCGGTTGTGATCTTTTCCAGCACTGCGACGCGATCTTTGAGATATCTCATTTCTTCGCGCATCCGCTCCGCGTCTGCGTCATGGGTTGCGGGAAATTCCCCGCGCATTTTGATCAGCTTTCTCTGATGACCTGTCCATATTGCGAACCCGGCGACGGCAAATGCTCCGAATGGGATGAGTAGCGCGATTATGCCTTCCATAAACTCTGTCCTCTTAATTCGCGCGCTTGTCGCGCAGCTGTTCTATTTCCTGGGTCAGCCGGTGGCTGTCATCGGTGACAATCCGTTCGACATTGGCGAGCCGGTCTTTCATCGATCCGATTTCGGCGCGCAGTTCGGCGTTTTCGTTGGTCAGCAATTTGACCCGCTCGGCCGCTTCCTGATCGGTTTTCGGATAGACCGACTTTCCCCATTGGGTTTCCAGCGGGTAGCCGTTCTTGATCCGCATCCAGGTGGTGACGACCCAGCCGCCGACTGCGATGGCTGCGACAGTCGCGATTATCGGTGCGAGCTCGGTGATCATGGCGATCTTTTCCGGGTCCATCAATTCTTCTCCCTTAGCGCTTCGATTTCATCCGCGGTGCGCTTCGCGGGGTCTGTGGCAATTCGTTCAAGCACTTGCAGGCGTTCCTGCAGGCGGTCGATCTTGCCGACCAGCTGTGCATTTTCATTGGAGAGCAGTTCGATCTTGCGATGCTCATCCGGGCTGGCTTTGGCAGCTTTGCTGCTTTTTCCGCCCCATTCATCTTCCAGTTCGTAGCCATGTTTGGCTCGGATCCAGTTATTCACGATCCATGCTCCGTAACTGATGGCGATGATCGCGATGACAAATTCAGGACTGCCGAAATCCATATCTATTCTCCCTGTTCCGGCGCTTAGCGCAGATTTTCAATTTCGTTCGACAACGTCGTGTTCTTGCTGGTGTAGTAAAGTTCCATATCAGCCAGCTTGCGATCAATTTCCCGGAAACGCGATTTGATATCGCGGGTGGTTCTGCGGGGTGACTGTCGCACGCCCTGCCAGAATTTCGTGTCTTCCGGATCGCTCAGATACATGCCGACCGGTTTCGGTTCGGATATTTTCGCTGCGACCCAATAGGCGACTAACGTCCAGGGGAAGGCGAAGGTGACTGTTGCGATAATCGCTGCCAGTCGTACCCAGGCGACATTGATCCCGGTGTAATCGGCGATCCCGGCGCAGACACCGCTCCATTTTGCGCGCTGCTTGTCGAGATAGAATTTGGTGCGAGAGGAGCTCATGAGGGGTGCCTTTCTTTTTTCAGCAGCTCGTCAAAATTTTCGAGCGACGGGGCAGGGTCGGAAGTCGGTTTTGGCAGCGCGGACTGGCGCCAATCGGGGTTGTCCGCGGCCATGATCCGTTCGATGGTTTCCATCCGGTCGTCCAGACGGCGGGCCATATGGTGCAATTCTTCGAGAAGATTTTCATCCTCGTTGGTGATGGTCGCGGCGGTTTTCCATTTTGTCACATAGTGAAATATGATCCAGGGGAACGCAACGAAGACGCCCAGTACGGCAAATAAGGGTACAAAAATATCTTCCATTATGCGTCACCTTTTTTCATGGCTGCCTTCATGGCTTCCAGTTCTTCATCAACCTGGTCGCTGGATTCCAGCGCCGCGATCTGGTTTTCCAGGCTCTGCGGTTCTCCGCCCATGCCCATCGAGTCGGCGCGTCCTTCGGCAAAATCCACCTGCCGTTCGAGATATTCGAACCGCGAGAATGCATCGTGCACCTTTTCGCCATTGTACATTTCGCGCAATTTCACGCGATTTTCAGCACTTTCGAGGCGATTGACCAGGCTGCTCTGACG
>JBALUX010000186.1:0-4717 GCA_036963725.1 Parasphingorhabdus sp.
GGGCGTTTTTGATTATTGGTTGCGGGAGTAGGATTTGAACCTACGACCTTCAGGTTATGAGCCTGAATGCTATGTAGTCATCTACTTGATAATCGATATTATTAAACGTAATAGATATATGATGTGTTAAATAGTGTGTTAGAAATCTTAATCGCATGGACCAAATTGTCGATTTATGTGCTAGACTTCTAACACAAGTGGGCGAGAATACCAGATGATCGCGGGCTACAGCATCGGCGGCTGTCCAGGTTGGGAATCCCAAAGTGAAGCGTTCTCGGTCTGCTGTTCAGCTACCTCCGCCGCCTGCGGCTATCGCTTCCCAATAGCGGTCACCTGTGCCGCATTTCCATGAACGCTTATGTCAAATTCAACCTTGTCGCCAACCGCCACGCTTTTGAGCAGTTCGGAGTTAACCGAGAAGCCCATCGTCATCGCAGGCCAGCCAACGGAAGGAATAGCTTCATGATCAAGAGTGATCTTGCCTCCATCTGCATCTACGGCTGTCACTATGCCAATTCCGTTGGCATTCTTGACCTCGCCTGACATCGCCATATCGCCCATCTGGTCAGTTGAAGATTGCGTTTTGGGCGCTTCGGCGGGATTGTCGCAAGCTGAGAGGCCAAGCGGAATGGCAATCAATGTCGCAATCATCAGGTGCTTCTTCATTTCACTTCTCCTTGGTTTATAATTTTTGTCTGTCTGCGCCGCATCAGCAGATAAGCCGCCGGAATGATCAACATTGATAGCAATGGTGCGGTTATCATGCCGCCCACCATAGGTGCGGCAATCCGGCTCATGATTTCAGAACCCGTGCCGGTGCCAATGAGTATTGGGAAGAGCCCGGCCAGGATTACGGCAACCGTCATCGCCTTTGGCCGAACGCGCAGCAATGCACCCGAACGAACGGCGGCGGCTATGTCATCCTGCTGTGCAAGCGCCTGCTTAAGGTAAATGAGCATCACCACCCCAAATTCTGCCGAAACACCGGCGAGTGCGATAAAGCCGACGCCCGTTGCTACCGATTGATTGTAGCCCAGCAGATAAAGAAGCCACACACCGCCAGTCAGCGCAAAGGGCAGCGTTGCCATGATCAGCAGAGCCTCGTCCCATCGGCGGAAGGTCGCGTAAAGCAATGCGAAGATAATGAGCAGCGTGGCCGGAACCACGATCTTGAGGCGCTGCGTCGCGCGCTCCAGAAATTCAAACTGGCCAGTATAAGCAATGCTGACACCAGTCGGCAATTCTACCTTTTCCCCGATAGCTGTTTGCAGGTCAGCAACAATATCGGTCAGGGCCCGGCCCCGTGCATCGACATAGACCCATGTTGCTGGCCGCGCATTTTCACTGCGCAACATGGGCGGGCCGTTCGACACTTTGATCGCAGCGATCGTTCCCAGCGTGATTTGCTGGCCATTCGGGGTGAGGACCGGAAGGTTTCTGATCGCGTCGACACTGCCACGAATTTCGCGGGGATAGCGCACGCTGATCGGATAGCGGGCGAGGCCTTCGACCGTCTGGTCGATTGCCTTGCCGCCGATTGCTCCCTCCACGATAGCCTGCACATCGGCAATGTTCATCCCGTATCGGTCTGCGGCAACACGGTCGATATCAATGTCGATATAACGCCCGCCAGTAAGCCGCTCGGCAAACGCAGAGCTAACGCCATCAACGGATTTAGCAACGCTTTCCACTTGCTGAGCGACCGCATCAATCTCGCTCAATTTCGCACCAGAAACCTTGATACCAATGGGACTTTTGATGCCGGTGGACAGCATGTCGATCCGGTTGCGGATTGGCGGAATCCAGAAATTGGCGAGGCCGGGAACTCTGACCTTGCTGTCCAGCTCCTCGATCAGTTTCTCCGCCGTCATTCCTGGTCGCCACTCTGATTTGGGTTTGAACCTAATGGTGGTTTCAAACATTTCGAGCGGTGCCGGGTCAGTCGCGGTATCGGCGCGGCCTGCCTTACCGAACACGCTTTCGACCTCAGGCACTGATTTGATCATACGGTCGGTTTGCTGGAGTAAGCGCGAAGCCTTTTCGGCCGATAATCCGGGCAACGCCGACGGCATATAGAGCAGATCGCCTTCATCCATTTGCGGCATGAACTCGCCGCCGGTTTGCATGATCGGCCACAGGCTGGTGGCAAAGATCAGCCCCGCAATCAGCAAAGCCTGTTTCGGCCGTTGCAGCGTCCAGTCGAGCGCCGGACGGTAAGCCCGGGTTAGCGCGCGGTTGATCGGATTGCGCGTTTCATCAGGGATTTTTCCGCGAATGAGCCAGCCCATCAGCTCGGGTATCAGGGTGATCGATAACAAGGCTGCGCCCGCCATCGCCCAGGTTTTGGTGAAAGCAAGCGGCGCGAACAGCCGCCCCTCCTGACCCTGGAGCGAGAATATCGGAATGAACGAGAAAGTGATAATCAGCAGGCTGAGGAACAAGGCCGGGCCGACCTCGGCAGCGGCGCCTGTAATCACGCGCCAGCGTTCGCCTTCAGCGAGTTCTTTATCCGGATTCTCGTGCGCCCAGCGCTCAAGACGCTTGTGCGCGTTTTCGATCATCACCACCGCCGCATCGACCATCGCGCCAATCGCAATCGCTATGCCGCCAAGCGACAAGATGTTGGCATTCAATCCCTGCACCCGCATCACAATGAACGCGATCAAAATGCCAAGCGGCAAGGTGAGGATGGCAACGAGGGCCGAACGTGCGTGCCACAGGAAAAGTAGGCAAACAAGCGCCACAATGGCAAATTCTTCGAACAATTTGGTCGTCAGATTGTCGACCGCCTTGTCGATTAGGCCGGAGCGATCATAGGTCGTGACGATTTCGACGCCGGGGGGCAGTGATTTCTTGAGTTCTACCAGCTTGTCGCGCACGCCTTCGATGACAGCGCGGGCATTTTTGCCCTGACGCATGACAATGATGCCGCCTGCAACCTCGCCCTCTCCGTTCAGTTCGGCAATGCCGCGTCGCATTTCGGGGCCGACCTGCACCGATGCTACATCGGCCAATGTCACCGGCACGCCTCCCGCTGCGGTGCGGATCGGCACACTGCGAAAATCGTCGAGCGTTTGCAGGTAGACGGTGGCGCGCACAATATATTCGGCCTCCGACATTTCAACCACGCCGCCGCTTTCCTGATTGGCGCGTTTCAATGCCTCGGTCACATCGCTGACGCTAACCCCGTATGAAGCCAATCGTTGCGGGTCGAGCAGCACCTGATATTCGCGGACCATGCCGCCCACGCTGGCGACTTCGGCAACGCCCGGCACGGTTTTCAGCTCATAGCGCAAGAACCAGTCCTGAATGCTACGCAGTTCGGACAGGTCATGAAGCCCGCTTTTGTCGGTCAGCGCATATTCGTAAATCCAGCCCACACCGGTTGCGTCCGGGCCGAGCGAGGCGGTCGCCCCTTGCGGCAATTTCCCCTGCACCTGGCTAAGAGTCCGAACGATATTTATTCTGCTTAATATCATGGTGTTGCGACGCGGCGTGTGAGGAGTTGGACGGATGCCATGAAGATCCATGCGGTTGCCGAGGCGATGGTCTGTTCGAAGTCCTTGGCGAGACGGCGGTTGTGGTTCAGCCATGCAAAGGTGCGTTCGACGACCCATCTGCGGGCAGAATAACAAAGCCCTTGGCGTGATCGGAGCGCTTGATGATCTGAACTGTCCAGTCGCCGATTTTGGTCAGCGCCTGTTTCAGCTTATTTCCCGCATAGCCGCCATCTGCGAACACATGGCGCAGCCACGGGAAGCTGTAACGGATGTCTTTGAGCACCATCGGTGCGCCATCCCGGTCTTGAATGTCGGCGCTATGGACGATGGCATGCACCAGGAAGCCGTTCGTGTCGGTGATGATGTGACGTTTGCGGCCTTTGGTCTTCTTGCCTGCATCATAGCCTCGTATCCCGCCGCTTTCGGTCGTTTTGACCGACTGACTGTCGATCACACCAGCACTGGGCGAGGCCTCACAGCCCTGCGCAATCCGTGCATCCAGTATGAGATAATGGTTTATCCGCGCCCACGTCCCATCATCGCGCCAGGCGTAAAAATAGTGCTGCACCGTAGTTGCTGGTGGAAAGCACGGCGGCATCATCCGCCAGGGCAAACCGCCGCGCAGCATATAAAATAGCGCATCGACGATGACCCTTGTGGGCCATTTGCGTGGACGGCCAACACCAGACGGCGGTGGGAAGAACGGCTCCAGAACTTCCCACTCATGATCGGTTAAATCGCTTGGCAAGCGCTGCCCAATGCGGGCATGTTGCACGCGAGTGGTATCAGTCCACATCATCGATCCTTTGCAAAAGTTTTGTCACTTTCACAGAATCAATGACTTGGGGCAGCGTCAAGCTAAACCGCTGATACCACTCAACTTAGTTTTCGGTCAGACACTAAAGAAAAATGTTCAAATTTTTGCTGAGCAGTACATTATGCTTGAGAATTATTTGCCGCTTTACCAAATGGAATGCTTCGCCAGCCTCTCGCCAGATATCGACACGATTGCCGATAAGTGTATCTTCTTCTCGTTCATTACGATTGCGATAAGCATAAAAGTTGGAGAAAACCCTGTATTCGCCTGGTGTTGGAGAAAATTCCACCTCAATATTGGTGATAATGTGGGTATAGCGGGTGGCGGGATCTTCAGACCACGCCGTACCTGTTTCCAATCGAGAAAGGCGCTTCTTGATTTCGGTCAGGTTGTCATTGTA
>JBALUX010000187.1:0-4676 GCA_036963725.1 Parasphingorhabdus sp.
GATGTAACTGATCTGCCCGTGCGGGTGCTGGTGTACGTCGCCGACGGAGCCCGCTGCAAACCACAGTCGGCAAAGCATGAGATCCGGGCCATAGCTCAGGATCTGCCGCGTAATCCCCTCGCCCACGGTTTCCAGTGGCACGTCCGAAGCCTGGACAAATGTCTCGCTGCGATTCTGTTTGGGTGCGGTCATCGCTTTACCTTTCCAGCTGGCAGATCGATGCGCGCTGCAAATCCGGTCCAGTTCAACATTTGATCGCCAAGCTTCACCGAATGCTTCTTTTCGGGATCGGGATCGTAGGACACGGCGAGAGCGATCTTCTTGCCGTCCAATTTTTCCACGATGACGATGTCAGAACCATCGACGCTTTCATGGCTGAGGGACTTTATCCGGCTGTCGCTGCCAACCGTCTGCTCCGCAGCACCATCGTAACTACCGTGCGATTCCAGCATGCTGACAAAGGTCGTATCTTGCGCGTCCCTGATCCGCTGGATGATGATCGGCTCGCGGCGCAGATTGAACCTGGGGTCGTTGGCGCCGATTTCCGCCAAAACGGTTTCCGCACCCTTCTGCGGCACAAATCGGTAGGTGTAGAATCTTCCGTCGAGCAGGGTCGTGACAAAACCATTTTGCCCCTGCGGTTTTCCGATCGCGTCAACCCAGATATGCTGATAGCCATTGTCGGTTCCCAGCACCGGCCGCGCCGCAATATGGGATTTGGCGTCAAAACCGACCCGCATGATATGGCCCTGATAATGCAGCGGCAGATCATATTGATGCGCCCCACCGGACTGCACGCGCACGATGTCCAGAGCGAGCGGCGCAGATATGCCGTCGACCGAGAACAGCGCCAATGTCCGGGTGAAGCGGGTGCCGGGATAGGCGCCCTCGATCACGGCGGAGCTGATTTGCGCGCCCTCAGCATCGGAGAAATAAAGCTGCTTGGGAGCGATCCGATCCGCGACCTTCACATCGCCATCGAAATGGCTTTTTTCGTCGACCACCAGAGTATTGTGGGCAATGGTCTGCTTCGCCCAGCTTTCATTCTCCGGCAGATAACGGCCGCCGTCCTTGGCCTCGATATTCAGGAAACGCGCCGCGCCATAATCGCTGACAATCTCGTTGCCATTGTCATAATATTGCCAGCTCAGCTTATCGAAATGACCGTGTCCCATGCCTTGTGAGCTATTCTTGGCAACCAGTGCCTGACCGCTTGTACTATCGCCTTCGCGCAGGATCGCGACCGCACCCTGATCGCCTTCGGGTCCATCACTGAGCAACAACGACTTGAACGGAAAGGGCCGGGCTTTGCCGGTGGCGAGATCATCAGCGACCAGCTTGCCGTCATCGGTCAGCACGGTTCGTCCTTGCCACTGCGCGATCGACAGCAACCCAGGATCGCGCGTCTTGCGATAGGCAATGGCGACGCCGTGATAGAGCTCGTCGGTCTGGAGGCTCTTGTCCTTGATCGCGTCGTTGAACGGGAAAAAATAGCCGTCATAGGTCAGCTGGATCGTGGTGCGCAGCGCCTTCAGCAATATGCCGTCGCGATGCTCGAATATCTTGCGCGCCGGATCGTTCTTTTCGATTACCCCGGCGAATACCACGAAGGGCTTCAGGGCAAAGCGCTGATAATAAGGCCCTTCAGTATAATAGCCGTCGGGGGAAAACAGCAGTTCGCTCTGCCGCAAAAATCCGGTCTCGCCGCTTTTGTCCAGCCCGAGCAAAGCGATGTCGACCAATTCCTTGTCGCCCAGAACATAGCCCGTCATGCCCACACCGGCCGTGGCCCATGTCGCGTGGTTGTGGATCTTGCTGAACGTCACCGCCGAGCCGGTGGAGAGGAAGGCCGCTGCCTTGCGGAAGAGATTGTCGTCGATATTTTTCCGGTCGGCCTCTGAGAGGCTGTCGCGAATGGCTTCGTAGCCCTGGATGCCATGCACCATCCACATCGCATCGTTCAGCACCTGCCAGAAAATCCGGCCGGAACTCTGGCTATTCTTGCGCGCCGGATGCTCGTCCAGAGTGGGATAGAGATCGGCATAGGCCAGCAACATGTCGCGGACATAGTCGGCATATTTCTGCTCGCCGGTAATCCGGTAAAGCTGACCACCTTCGTAAATGGCCTTGTAATTGCGCTTGTGCTGCTCGTGGGTGTAACCGCCGCCAGGGTCTTTGGGGACAGGAACGACCACGCCCGCAACCATCATCTGATCGACAAAGGCCCGCGCGCGATCCAGTTCATCTTTGAAAAGCGGGCTATAATGCTGCGCCGCCGCAGCAGAACCGGTCGGGGAGGATTCGACCTGGCCTGCCACGGCGGCAGAAGAGGCAGCACTCCATAGTGCGACCGCGATGAGCTTACCCTTCATGGCCGTGCTGCGCCTTCAAATTGATTTCCGGTAAGAATGGCGCGATGTGCGCCTTGATAATTCAGTTCTTCTAGAACGGGCGCCGGCATGTTTCTGGATATATTGTTCGTTATCCGGGTCCGTGGACGTCCGACGGTATGGGTGATCTTGATCGGAGCGGCGTCCTGAAAAACATTGTCGCTGATATCGCTATGCTGGACCCCGTGAAGGACCATGGATGCCCCCGTGACATTATTGCTGCTGCGCCCGACATTCATGAAGGCGGAACCGGTTAGGGAAAAATGCGGGCCAAATGTACTTTCGTCCTGACCGCCGCGGTAGATGTTGAATATCTCGCCGCCAATATCCTTGAAATTAGAGTTCGCCACGTCGACATATTCGACATTATACTGGCCGTAATCTTCGGCCTCCGCCGCTGCCTGCAAGACAGAACCGGAGATATTGGTAAAATTGCTGTTTCTGATGCTGATCCGATCCGCGAACGAACTCTTGCCCAGTGCGACGACGTGGAAGGACTTGTTTACGTCCAGATTCGCCACGGTAACGCCATCAAGCTCGATCAGAAAATTGGACCGGATTGGGTAGATCGTAGTCCGGATAACCGCATTGCCAACCGAATCCGGGGCCAATTCACCATCAATAACAAGATTGCTGAGACGCAGACTTCCCCCCTGCCTGATTTCGACTAGCGAGGGCCTGGCGAAACTGATTCTAGCCACAGCATTTTCCGGGCCCGCGATCGAAAGGGTCTTATCCAGCGGCAGTATCTTGTTCACCAGATAGTCGCCAGCGCTCAACATCAGAAGATCGCCATCGGAAGTCAGAGCGAAAGCCTCGGTCAGCGTGTCTTCGCCCGGTGCCACGGAAATAGACTTTCCCGTACCGAACCGGTCACCTGCCGACGGCTTCGGATACCATTTGACGCCGACCTGATCCCGGGTAACGGGAACGAGATCACGCGAGACGCCCCTATCGGAGCCTTCGGGATAGAGTAGGCCGTTTTCCGCCCGGATGAGAGCCGTTTTGCTTTCTGAAATCCCGGCTATCGAATTCTCGAGCTTGCCATTGACGAGCATGTTTCCAGCGAATGCGATGCCGCTTATATCGTCCTGGACCTTCAAGAATGTACCGGAGCCAGTACCGCCGAGCAGATTGTTCTCGAAGCGACTGTTAACCGGGGCTGCGGATCGCTCCGCATCGGCACCCGCCGCGAATGTGATGCGCGTGCTGTCCACAACGCTGTTATTCTCGATTATGGCATTGTCGACCTGGACATAGCGGTTCACGGGCGAATTGGGCACGCCGTTCATCACGGTCAGGGCGCTGGCAAAACCGGTACCCCGCAGACCTTCCATATAATTGTTGCGGATCGTCTGGTCCCGGTTGATGACCCGGATACCACCGGTGTGGTCCTTGCCATTGCCGAAGAACACGTTGTTTTCGACCAGATTGCCATCGCCGTGGCGCAGCGTCAGCGTCCCGCTTGATTCAAAAAACATATTGCCCCGGAAAATATTCCGTCCCGCCTTCGACGAGATGATTTCGACTTCGCCATCGCAGCGATCGAAATAATTATTCTCCACCAGAGTGTTGGAATCGAACATTGAATATTTGCTGGTCCCGATGCGCAATGTCTCGCCACCATTCGAGCCGAGCACGGGCCGGTGTCCGAAGTAATTATGGTCGATGCGGTGGCCGTTTTCCTGACTGCCCTTGCTATCCAGACGGACCGCCAGGGTCACACCCTTGTTGGTCTTGCCAGCCAGATGATTATGGTCAAACCGGTTGTTCCTGCCATACATGCCGACCCAATAATCGGACTCATAGCGATCAGGTTTACTGAACCCCTCGATCACCACTTCCGTCACACGGCTGTTCCGGGCGAGATCATCCTTCGACCTGCGGAAAGAAATGACTTCGCCGGTCGGGCTGTAGCCGTTCAGGAATACCAATCCGGTGACCAGTATATATTCGCCACCAATCCGTAGATTTGACTGGCCGGTAATTACAACTTTGCCCGGATCCTGGGAGATCAGGGTGATGGGCTTTTCCTTGGTGCCCTTGCCGGAAATCTTGATTTCGAAATCATGCCATCTGCCGTTAGCGAGGATGATGATATCGCCGGCGACGAGCTTCTTCGCCGCCTCGTTATATTCGTCGATATTTTTAACGAAATATTGTTCGGCCTGCGCGGGGACCGCCATGAGCCAAATACATAAGCCAGCAAGGCAGCGCCCTGTCCACATTCCCCGTCACCCTCTCTTATTATCTGGGATCGGGGCTATCAGGAGAATCGGCATTAGT
>JBALUX010000188.1:0-4659 GCA_036963725.1 Parasphingorhabdus sp.
GCGCCCCAATAGGTGCCGATGCCGCCGCCGCGCGAAGCGAGCCAGACATTTTCGTTCCAGGTATTGACGATGCCGCCGAGGCTGTCGTCGACGCTATTGAGATAGCAGCTGATCGGCAGGCCGCGTCCGGTGCCGCCATTGGAGAGCACAGGCGTTGCCGGCATGAACCAGAGCTTGGAAATCGCGTCATAAAGCCGCTGGGCGTGCGCTTCATCGTCCGCATAAGCGTCGGCAACGCGGGCAAACAGATCCTGATAGGATTCGCCCGGCAACAGATAGCGGTCGTTGAGCGTTTCCTTGCCGAAGTCGGTCAGCAGAGCATCGCGGCTTTCATCCTGCGTGATCTTGAAGCGGCGCTTTTCAACACTGTGGCTGTCACGCTCGGCCTTCAATTCCTTCTCGTCATTGGCTTTGGTCGCAGCCGCTTCTGCAGCAGCCTTCTTGCTGACTTCCGGTTCGCTGGTCGGCCCTGTGTTTTCGGCTGTGCTTTCTGGTTTATCCAATACTTCCGCGCCCATTTCACTCTCACTCACATCTGTTCCCGACACTGTCTCGTTGTCGCGGTTGTCTCTAAAATCCATCAAAGCCCCCTCAAGTCACTCTACTAAATCTACGATCGAGGCGACGTATCGGCCGATCGACCACCAGGATCATATCCGGGCGTTTGTTCCTGTCTTGTTCGACTCATGGCCGAAGCATTCACTCTAACATTATTCACGCCCCGGCGGGCATTTTTTTCTTACCCAAATCCGGTATTTCTAACTGTACATTTGGCACAAAGGGAGGCGTCCACCGAGTCGGTGTTAAAGACGACTAATACTATCAGTTGGTGTGCCCCCTAGGCCGAACCACAACCTATAGTGGCTGAATCGAAATTTTATGCAAGGGGGTAAATTGCACTTTAACGACTCAGTTCGTCGTATAAATGAATCACTTCGTCGACCGCCGGTTTACGACGACATGCCGCGACGCGTGGACCTTCTAAGCCTCCGGCATTGTGCAAGAGCCGATGCCAATATTTACAAAAATATCTTTCCACAGATCATCCACAAGGAGGTGATGGAAGAGTTGTGACACCATATCTGGTAGATCATCAGTTCGGTTCGCATTTTGCCGGGCAGCGATTTGCACACTTCGTCATTAACCATAATGGCGACAATGAGCAGATAAGCGGACAATAAAACCGAATGCGAGCGATACGTCCGTCCATCTTTTCAAGCGAAGGCAATCACCCCGCTCGCCGCACTGCAACACATAATGGATCTGTAACAGTATAATAGGCGATGCCGGTCGGTGACCGGCTGAACGAAAAGATGCAACGGTTCCGGACCATCTTCTGAGTTGCTCCGGAACCTCAACGCTGTTCGCGGTCGACGAGAAGCGCGGTGGTCGGCTTGCGCCTGAGGGCTACGATCAACACGCCGCCAATCGCCAGCGCCGCCCCCAGCCCCATCCGCAGATCAAACGCATCATTGGTAATCCAAACACCCAGACCGATCGTTGCCAACGGCGTTATCAGGGTGAGCGGAGCCAGAAGATTCGCCTCATAATGCTGGATCAGGAAATAATAAGCCGAGTGCGCGCCGACCGATACGATCAGCGCAGTGAACAGCACGGCTGCGGCCAGCGGCCATCCGGCGGCGGTAGCGGCGGACCATTGGCCCTGCTCGAACAGTGCCGAGCATATTGTCAACGAGATCACCGACACCAGACCGACCCAGGCCTGAAAGCGGAACGGCGTGACATTATCAACGCGCTTCATCAATACCGCGCCAGCCGACCCCGCAAAAGCGGCGGCGGCAACAAACCAGAGACCTGTCGACAGGGTTACGCCCTCGGGACGCCATATCACCAGCAACACCCCGAGCAAAGTCAACCCGACGCCTACACCGCGGCGCCAGTGGATACGCTCGCCAAGCATCAGGACCGACAGCAGGATCGTAAAGGGAACCCCCAATTGCAGGATGATGGCAGCGGAAGATGGTGACGTTGTCTTCAAACCGATGAACAGCAGCGCGAAATTCCCGCCACCCATCAGCAAGCCGATCAATATGATGCGCCAGGCCGGGCGGGGCATGGGCAGAAGCCAGGGCAGCATCACGAGCGCGACCACGGCAAAGCGCAGTGCCGCATAGAAAATGGGCGGAACCGCCCAGTCATCAACGATGATCTTGCTCAATACATTGTTGGACGCCCAGATCAGGCAAACCAGTACGAGAAGTAGGAAATCGCGCGCGCGCATAGATTAGGGTTCCTTGATGTGCATTCGATATTTCCCGTTCCAATGTCCGTATCGTTTCGCTGGCCCGTTCGCAATCGCAGCGTGAAACAGGAGCGCAATTATATTGTGCGCGATATTGATAGCCGCATTGCGCTGACCAGAGATGTTATGAAGGCCAGATATTCATGGGGAAAAGCGGCGCGACAAAAACTTGCCCGGTCCGGTCATATCGGCCTAAAGGCAATCCAACCGCATATCGCCGATATTCTGGAGCATTCATGACCACGACCATCAAGACCGCAGACCTGATCGAAAGCGTTGCCGACGCATTGCAATTTATCTCTTACTATCATCCGATGGATTATATCCGGGCGCTCGGCAAAGCTTATGATGCGGAGAAATCGCCTGCAGCCAAGGATGCGATTGCCCAGATTCTGACCAATTCGAAAATGTGCGCCGAGGGGCACCGGCCGATTTGCCAGGATACCGGCATCGTCAATATCTTTGTCAAATGGGGCATGGATTGCCGGCTTGATGACACATCGCAATCGATGCAGGAAATTGTCGATGAAGGCGTGCGCCGTGCCTATCTGCATCCCGAGAACAAGCTGCGCGCCTCGATCCTGGCCGATCCCGCCTTCACCCGGCGCAACACCAAGGACAACACGCCTTCTGTGCTGCATGTTGAAATGGTACCCGGCGACAAGGTCTCCGTCGATGTCGCGGCCAAGGGCGGTGGGTCGGAGAATAAATCCAAATTCAAGATGATGAACCCGAGCGACAATATCGTCGACTGGGTGCTGGAAATGATCCCGCAGATGGGCGCAGGCTGGTGCCCGCCCGGCATGCTCGGCATTGGCATCGGCGGCACCGCCGAACGCGCCGTATTGCTCGCCAAGCAGAGCCTGATGGACCCGATCGACATGGGCCAGCTGAAGGAGCGCGGTCCGCGCAACGATATCGAGGAAATGCGGATCGAGATTTTCGACAAGGTCAACGCGCTCGGCATTGGCGCGCAGGGTCTGGGCGGACTGTCGACGATATTGGACGTCAAGATCAACGACTGGCCCTGCCACGCTGCTGGCAAGCCGGTTGCGATGATCCCCAATTGCGCTGCCACCCGCCACGCCCATTTCACGCTCGATGGGAGCGGCCCCGCCTATCTCGAAGCGCCGAAGCTCGAGGAATGGCCGGACGTCAACTGGACGCCTTCATCGGAAGCCAAGCGCGTGCATCTCGACCAGCTGGATGCGGCAGAAGTGGCGACCTGGAAACATGGTGACCGGCTGCTGCTCAACGGCAAGATGCTGACCGGCCGCGATGCCGCGCACAAGAAGATCAAGGATATGCTGGAAGCCGGCGAAGAATTGCCGGTCTCGTTCAAGGGGCGCGTTATCTATTATGTCGGCCCCGTCGACCCGGTAGGCGAGGAAGTCGTTGGCCCGGCCGGCCCGACCACAGCGACGCGGATGGACAAGTTTACCGACATGATGCTCGAACAGGGTCTGCTGGCCATGGTCGGCAAGGCCGAGCGCGGACTGGATACGGTCGGATCAATCAAGAAGCACAAGAGCGCCTATCTGATGGCGGTCGGCGGCAGCGCCTATCTGGTGTCGCGCGCGATCAAGGGATCGAAGGTTGTCGGCTTTGAAGAACTCGGCATGGAAGCGATCTACGAGTTTGAAGTGCAGGACATGCCGGTGACGGTCGCTGTCGATGCCGAAGGACAGAGCGTGCACCATCTCGCGCCACTGGTCTGGCAGGAGAAGATCAAGAAGGAAGGGCTGCTCGAAGGGGTTTGAATTTCATGCTGTTCTTGTCATTTGGCTGACCGGACAATTCCTGTCCGCAGCTGACGGATTCTTTTGTCCGCCAATGACAAGCACAGCAAATCGGCCTATATCGAAGTCATGTATATTTTTGTCATCTTCCTCTGCGGCATTGCCAATTTCGCGATGCACAAGGCCATGCTCGAGAGCAACCATCCGATCATGGCCGAAGCGCGGGGCAGTTTCCGGAAAATCCTCGGTCCCCATGGCAGCTATTTTCTCGAATTCTTCATGCTCGTCGCAGCGATGATATTTGCCAATATGGACATGCTGACTGCGGTGATATTCTATTTCGTCTACACCCTCGCCAATTGCGCGGCGGCCTGGGTACTTTTTTTCCATAAACCATAAGATTAGAGTGGTTTATTAGCCGGAAGGGGAAAAGCTGTTTATCCGTCTACGAATGTAGTTTATCGAAAGCCGATATCGGCTGCAACCAATCGGACATAGCAGCGCCCCATTCGAAGCAGACGGCCCGGGGGGATATGGTGCACGAGAGAAAACGGTTTTTGACTGGCATTGCCATGGCTGCGGCGATCGCTTCGTCGCTGTTCCCGGTTGCGGCACAGGCCCAGACCGCGAGTCTGTCCTCGCTGCAGCCGCGCACCG
>JBALUX010000189.1:0-4618 GCA_036963725.1 Parasphingorhabdus sp.
CAGCATCGGTTTATAAACCGCGACTCTGAGACAACGCGAATCTAACATGTTCAGGTGATTGTAGGAAAGCCCGCTTTGCGCGCGACCTGTGATCGGGATCAGGCGGCCTCGGCCAGCGCGACCTGATTGCGGCCGTTTCGCTTGGCGTGATATAGCGCCTGGTCGGCCCGGTCCATTGCGTCATGCAGCGAATCATCGTCCGTCAGCACCGCCAGCCCGAAGCTCGCGGTAACCTTGTGATCCGGAGCCAGTTCGGGATGGGCGATGAATCGCAGCGAATCGCAAATATGCTGCGCCAGCAGCTGCGCCGTTTCGAGCGGGATCCAGTCGGTCAGGATCGCAAATTCCTCGCCGCCGGTTCGGGCCACCTGGCCCTGTTCCTGACAAAGGCCGGCTGCTGTTTTTGCCACTCTTTGCAGGACTTTGTCACCCACCGCGTGACCATATTGATCGTTGACGCGCTTGAAATGATCGATGTCGAAAAGAATGATCGCCCGCACATATATCTTTTTCTGCCGGCGGTCTGCGGAGGCATTGAACGATCCCTTCAGCCCACGCCGGTTTAACAGCCCCGTCAACGGGTCACGGTTGGACTGTCCGTGGAAATGCCAGACCATGTCGAGTCCGGCCGCGTATAAAAGCACCACCGCGAGGGCCAGAGCGCAGATGCCGCTGGTGAAGTGGAATATCCAGGCATATTCCGATTGCGAATAGCTTTGCTCGGTCAGGGTCAGGCCGTGCAGAGAATAGACGATCACAATGCGCGCGATGAAAGTCGCAGCCACGGTGGCGATAACACCGAACAGCACGCCGTCGATCACCTTCTCTCCCGCCCTCCACAAGGGCGGCAGTGCCAAGGCCAGAAGAATCGCGGCCACCACGCTGACCAGCACCGACCGGATGGATATATCGGGTGCTACAAAGGTAAGCACCACGAAGGCCGTCATGGCCGACGACAGAATAAGCCCCACCAGAACATTGGGGAAAGCCGCCTCGCACCGGACGTAAATCGCTTTTGCTATCGCCAGGCTGAAGATCCAGAACAAACCGGTCGACACGAAGATAAAGCCGACATTGGTCGATGCGCTGCGCGTGCTGTCGATGATATAGGCCGCCAAAGCCGCCGAATAGGCGACTGCGATCCATCCGGAGAACGGCTGGCGCTTGTTGAAAAAATGGATCAGCCAGAATACCAGCGCAAAGATCGCCAATATAACGACCGTTTGTATATGAAAGCCGGAATTCTCAGACATCGGACCCAAGCTAGCAGCTATCCGTCAATTATTTGTTAACCGGATCGCCCTTCATTCGCTCCGGCGATGCCAAAGTTCGTCAAAGTTCGGGCCAAGGATGCGTTTTCCTGATGACATATTTGGTCATCATTGCACCTTTCAACATTATGTAATTCCTAAAAAATAAAATCAGGGTCACACGGGTCACACCCCCTAAAGCGGAAAAAGCTTTGCCGGCGGAAAAGGCTTATCGGGGCGTCGTGCAGTCAGTCTCCTTTTTGTTGGAAAAATGGTACCCGGGTCGCGAAGCGGCGTGCCGGGGCGCAGAACGGCGAACGGGTGGCTGGGTGTGAAGCGGCATTGTCATGGCAATGGTTTACCGGAAGCGGGGGGTTGTAGGAAAGCGGGATCTGGCGGATCCCATGGCGCTGCGGATCAGTGGCACTGGCATCCAGGGGCCTCGCACGAAGACACAAAGGCACGAAGCCTGGAAAAAAGCGCCCAATCGCTTGGCGTCTTCGTGCGAGTTCTGCCATTTTTTCGCCGCGCCGAAAACTTTACGGAACAGACCGGCCTTGTTTTTCGTGACCTTTGCCCCGAAGCCGCAGATTTTCAGTGTTTTTCGGGTCACCGGCCACCTGCCGAGTGTGACCTTCCGGAACGCCCCGCCATATGGTCCGTTCCTTGGCGCAGAGATGCGGAATGGACGTCATCCTGTCCAGATTGTCAAAGAGCCTGTCCTGCCTCTGGCGACAGGGCGGCGGGGAGCATAGGTGATGGGGGGTGGTGTAGGACAGCGGTTTTTGGGAGATGAATTTGGGGATTGGTGCAACCGTCACCGGAATCCCTCGCGGCATTCGTCCAAAGCTCAAGTAGTAAACTGTCATCGTGATTTTTCAACAAAATCACGCCGCAGCTATCATGACCGGCACAGTCCTGCTCAAAAACTCCGGGCTGACCTCGTTGATCCGCTCACACATGATGCGCACCGATTCCTTGGTCGGCGCCGGAGCGCAGCGAAGCTGACGCACCAGCTCTTGTCGGCTCGCATCGCTATTCATCACGCGCATGAGAACGATGGATGCCCAACGCGGCGACGACGCTGAGAGCGTCGGGAAGACCGACAGCAATGCCAACACGTATGATCCGTAAGGGGTTTCATCTAGCGATTCGACTGCGTGGATGATGGAGAACATGCCCTCATCATATTCTGCCTTGTCGGACAGCAATGCCAGCAAATCCTCGGCTAAATCAGCGCCGCCTTCGGTCAACAAAGCGTCAACACGATCGTCGATTACCGACGGTCTCGCGCCTCCTGTTTCGATCTCGCAACGAAGAGCTTGAAGTTCATTGTCGTACATTTCGCTCACTGCCCCGGCTTTCTAAAAATATTAGGATGATGGGTCTTATTCATTCGTATCAGTTCCTGGATTTAGCAATTACCGTGACAGTTGCAACAAACCCCAATCTCACCCCCTCAAACCCACAAAATCCGCACCGCCACATATAAAATCAACAACGCCGTCAGCCGCCGGATCCAGATCTCGGGCAAGGCCTTGCTGGCCAACAGGCTGCCGACCTGCCCGCCCAGCAGCACGCCGACAAATAGCGGCCAATAGGCCAGGATCGCCTCGCCGCCGCTGCTCCATCCTGATTTTGCCAATTGTCCGGCCAGGCCGGCAACCGAATTGACCAGAATGAAGACGCTGGCGGTCGCGGCGATGCGGCGGCTGTCGGACCATCGGGTTAGCAGCAGCATCGGGGCGAGAAAGATTCCGCCGCCGATGCCGACCATGCCGGACAGGAAGCCGATGCCGGTGCCGGTGACGGGGGCGAACAGCCGGTGGCCGGTCCATCGTCCCCCGGGAGCGCTATCCCCTGCCCGCTTGATGAAAGGTTCGATGATCAGCAACAGGCCCGCTGCGGCCAGCGACAGGCCGAGCAGCAGCATGAAGCTGTCCTGCGCGAGGACCATACGCCCGCCGAGCCAGGCGGCAGGCACGGACAGCAGCAATATCGGCCAGATTTTAGGCCAGTCGATCAGACCGCGTGACTGGAAGCGTAGGGTCCCGCCGGTGACCACGATGATATTGCACAATAATGCGATGACCGGCAGCGCCCGATAATCGAGCGCGGCCAGCGCCAACAGGGCAATATAGGTGGAGCCACCGCCAAATCCGACGCTGGCGTAAAGCGCGGCGGTGACCGCAAACAGCAGAGCCAGGGCGAGAATTGAAAAATCCATCTCAGTTCCCGCCTGGCCGCTGGTGATTCAGATCAAAACTTGCCGTGGCAATGTTTGTATTTGCGGCCCGAACCACAAGGGCATGGCGCGTTGCGGCTTACCTTGCTGCCGTCGAAGGCATCTTGCGGATTGTCGAGCTGTCCCGATTGCCGTGGTGGCAAGGCGGTGGAAACCGTCCCCAATGTGCCGCCGTCGATATCATTGCTGTTATCTTCGCCGGTCAGCGGATCGATATGCGTGGTCAGGAAGTCCGGCAGTTCCGGCAGATCGGGTACGACAAGTTCTTCCGGCTTGTTGAACTCGCTGATCGCGATCGTCTTCGTCACGCCTTCGCGGATAATTTCCAGCATTCGCTCGAACAGGCCGAAGGCTTCCTGCTTATATTCGTCGAGCGGCTTTTTCTGCGCATAGGCACGCAGGAACACGACCTGACGCAGCGCATCCAGCGTGGCGAGATGCTCTTTCCAGTGATGGTCGAGCAAATCGAGCAGAATCGATTTCTCGATCTGCGGCCATAGACCGGGCTCTTCACTTTCGACCTGAGCCATTTTGGCTTCGAAATCGGCGTCGGCCATTTCCGAAATGCGCGTTTCGATTATTTCCGGTTCGACCGCATCTTCCTGCAGCCAGCTGTCGAAATCGGGCGTGAGGTTGAGCACATCCTGAACGCGGGTCTTGAGGCCTTCGATATCCCATTGCTCGGGATAGCTGCCCGGCGGGCAGGCATCGGCGACCATTGCATTGACGGTTTCGTGCCGCATGTCCTCGACCACGTCGCCAACCGTGTCGGCATCCATGATTTCGGAGCGCTGCTCGTAGATCACCTTGCGCTGGTCGTTCATCACATCATCATATTCGACAACCTGCTTACGCGCTTCATAGTTACGCGCTTCAACCTTTTTCTGAGCGGTTTCAATGGCTTTCGACAGCCATTTGCCACCGATTGCCTCGCCGTCCTCGAGATTCTTGTTCATCATCTTGGCGAACATCGTTTCGGTGCCGAAGATGCGCAGCAAATCGTCCTCAAGGCAGAGGTAGAAACGGCTCAGGCCCGGATCGCCCTGACGACCGGAGCGGCCGCGCAGCTGGTTATCAATCCGGCGGCTTTCGTGCCGCTCGGTGCCGAGAACGAACAGACCGC
>JBALUX010000190.1:0-4499 GCA_036963725.1 Parasphingorhabdus sp.
CTGGCTGGACCGGATGACGCAGTTCAAGGAAAAATCCGGCAAGCACAAACAGCGCTCCTCGCTGGGCCTGCTGGGTTATCCGGTGCTGCAAGCAGCCGATGTCCTGCTCTATCAGGCGACCCATGTTCCCGTGGGCGACGACCAGAAACAGCATCTCGAACTGGCCCGCGACATTGCGACAAAGTTCAACAGCGATACCGGTACCGAAACCTTCACCCTGCCCGAGCCGTTTATCGGCAAGACAGCGGCGAGGATCATGAGCCTGCGCGACGGCAATGCGAAAATGAGCAAATCGGACCCGTCCGACCTCAGCCGTATCAACATGAGCGATGATAACGATATGATCGCGCGCAAGATGAAAAAGGCCAAGACCGATCCGGAACCGCTGCCAGACAATATGGCGGATCTCGCCGAACGTCCGGAAGCGAAAAACCTGATCGGCATCTACTCTGCTCTGGCCGATCAATCGCAGGATGCCGTGATCGCCGAATATGCTGGCAAAGGCTTTGGCGATTTCAAACCGGCGCTTGCCGATCTGGCGGTGAGCAAATTGTCGCCCATCCGCGAGCGGTTCGAAGAATTGCGCAAGGACACGGGCGCGATTGACGCCATTTTACGAGAAGGTTCGGAAAAAGCCTCGGCATTGGCACGACCGACGGTGGAAGCCGCCTATGCCGCGCTCGGACTGTTGCGAAACTAGCCCCTATTGCCGCCGCGCCGCTTTGCAGCCGGCGCAATAGACTTGCCTGCATCACCATTTCCGGTAAATGCTAGACCATGGATATTATCTCGATACGCGGCGGCAATCGCCTGTCTGGCACAATCCCGATCTCGGGGGCCAAAAATAGCGCTCTGACCCTGCTGCCTTGCGCGCTGCTGACCGATGAACCGGTGACATTGCGCAACCTGCCGCGGCTGGCCGATGTCGACAGTTTCGGCCATCTGCTCAACCAGCTCGGCGTTTCGACCACGATCGAAGGCGCAAGACCGGAAGATTTCGGCCGGGTCATGACGCTGAAAGCCGGCCGGATCACCTCGACCGAAGCGCCTTATGATATCGTTCGCAAGATGCGGGCTTCAATATTGGTTCTCGGCCCATTGTTGGCGCGCGCCGGCGAATGCCGCGTCTCGCTGCCCGGTGGCTGCGCCATCGGCAACCGGCCGATCGACCTTCATCTGAAAGCGATCGAGGCGCTCGGCGCCACAATTGAAACCACCAGCGGCTATGTGATCGCACGGGTTCCCGACGGCGGCTTGCCCGGCGGCGATTTCAGCTTTCCTGTGGTCTCGGTCGGCGCAACGGAAAATGCCTTGATGGCAGCGGTGCTGGCGAACGGCACAAGCATCCTGAGGAACGCCGCCCGCGAACCGGAAATCGTCGACCTTTGCAATATGCTGGTCGCCATGGGTGCGGAAATCGAGGGCATCGGCTCTTCAACACTCACGATAACCGGGGTCGACCGGCTGCACGGCTGCACCTATCGGGTCATGTCGGACCGGATCGAAGCGGGCAGCTATGCCTGCGCGGTCGGTATAGCCGGCGGCGAAGTCGATCTGCTGGCTGCCAAGGCCGACGAAATGGAAGCAACACTGGATGCGCTGCGGCTCGCTGGTCTGGATATCGACGTCCACGCCAAAGGCATAAGAGTGGCCTCCGACGGCAAGCTCAAACCGCTCACTCTGTCCACCGCTCCCTATCCTGGCCTCGCCACCGACATGCAGGCACAGCTGATGGCGATGCTCTGTCTCGCCGATGGCGCCAGCGTGCTGACCGAAACGATTTTCGAAAACCGCTATATGCACGTTCCCGAGCTCAACCGGATGGGCGCGGATATCGAAACCAAAGGCCGCACCGCCGTTGTCCGGGGCGTCAAGAAACTGACCGGCGCGCCCGTAATGGCGACCGATCTGCGCGCCTCGATGAGTCTGGCGATTGCCGGACTGGCGGCAGAGGGCGAGACCCGTCTGCAACGCATCTACCATCTTGACCGCGGCTATGAGCGGCTGGAAGAGAAACTTGCCGCCGTCGGTGCTGATATCGAGCGGATCAGCGGCGATTGAGTAGCCTTCGCTAGCACTTATGGCAGCTTGTTTTTCCGGCGTTTTTGCCGTGTAGTCTCCCTATAATCAGGGGAGGACGAGTCCATGTTTTCAGGGCCGATAGAAGACCGTTTGGCGATCCGCGAATTGCATGATGCCTATTGCGACGCCGTGCTGCGCAAGGATCCCGATGACTGGGGCGCGCTGTGGACAGAAGACGCCGTCTGGTCTCTGATGGGCACCGAAGTGGTCGGCCGCGAGAATATCGTCAATCTCTGGAATGGTGCCATGAGCCAGTTCGATGCCGTCAGCTTTCTCGGCATACCCGCCAGTCTGGAAGTGACCGGCGATACGGCGTCCGGTCGCTATCAAACGCACGAGATATTGGTCGAAAAGGGCGAGCCACGGGTAGCCGGCGGCCGCTATGATGATGAATTTGTCAAAGTCGACGGCCAATGGCTGTACAGCAAACGCATCTTTGTTGTCGTCGCGCAATTTGGCGGAAACAAGCTTTAAGGGAGTCTCGCATATGGCGAAAATATTGATCGCTGCGCATATCGATGTGGAGCCGGTGACACGCGAAGAATGTTTGAAGAAGGCGCAGCCATTTATTGATGGTGCACTGAGCCAGGAAGGCTGTCTTTGCTATAGCTGGGCCGCCGATCTGCACAATCCGTCGCGCATCGAAGTGTTTGAAGAATGGACCGACGAGGAGGCGCTCGCCCAGCATTTTCAGGACGTGCATTATGCCAACATGCTCGCCCATATCGGCAGCTTTGGCCTGATCAACGCCGTCAGCGCCAAGTACCGGGTGGATGCCGAAGGACCGGTTTACAATGCCGAGGGCAAACCCACACCGTCTTTTGACTAATATAAGCAGGAACCTGTCATGAACGAAGCAGTATCCAAATCTCTCTTCCAGCCGGATATTCTGGTTGATCCGTTTGATTTCTATGAAGAGAAGCGCGCGGAAAGCCCGGTCTTTTTTGATGAAGCCAGCGGCACCTATGTCGTGCTCGATTATGACCTGATCTCGGAAGCTGTCGGCCGGCTCGATGATTTTTCCAACAATTTCAACGCGCTGCTCTCCGGCGGGAAATCCGAGGAAGAGCTGGAAAATGACGAGGAATTGCAGGCGATCCAGGCAAAGGGCTGGCCGCAGGTCAACACCTTGCTGACCGCCGACCAGCCGGTCCACACGCGGTTCCGCAAGCTGGTCAATCTCGCTTTCTCCATGCCGAAAGTGAACAAGCTTGAAGACAGCATGCGGGTGATGTCGAACGAGCTGATCGACAATTTCATCGACAAGGGCGAATGCGAATTTGTCGAGGAATATGCGATCCCGATGCCGGTCCGGACGATTGCCGTGCAACTCGGTCTCGACGTTGCCGATGCCCATACGATCAAGCGCTGGACCAATGCTTTTGTCGACCGTCTGTCCGGCATGATGACCCGCGAACGGCAATTGGAGACCGAACGCGAAGTTGTCGAATATCAGCACGCGCTGAAGGCCAATATGGACGAGCGGCGCAAGGAAGCGAAGAACGACATCCTCTCCGATCTGGTCAACGCCCAGGTTGATGGCGAACGCCCGCTCGATGACGCAGAATCCTTGTCCATCGTCCAGCAATTGATGGTCGCCGGCAATGAAACCACAACCGCGGCACTGGCCGAAGGGATGCGGCTTTTTGCCACCAACCCGGATCAATATAAAAAGATTCAGGATGATCCGTCGCTGATCCCCAATGCGGTCGAGGAAGTGCTGCGCATGTCGAGCGGATCCTCGGGTATCTGGCGGGTGATGCACCGCGATGCCGAACTGGGCGGCGTGACGCTGCCCAAGGGCGCGATGGTGATGATGCGCTATCACGCCGCCAACCGCGATCCCAAGCAATTTGAAAATCCGAACGAATTTCAGGTCGACCGCAAGAATGCGCGCACCCATCTGGCATTCGGCAAGGGCATCCACATGTGCGTCGGCAATATGCTGTCGCGCAAGGAAATGACCGTGTCGTTCCAGCAATTTGCCAAACGCATGGACAATATCCGGATCAAGGAAGGCGCTGAACTCAACTATCCGCCCAATATGATGCTGCGGGGACTGGCCAATCTGCCGATCCTGTTCGACAAGAAATAGACCGGAAACACGGGCCAGGAAACAGGAACATATAATGGGCATGATGGACGGAAAAGTCGCACTGATATCGGGCGGCGCAGAAGGCATTGGCGGAACCGCCGGACGACGGGTTATCGAGGAAGGCGGCTCGGTAATGCTGGCCGACATCCAGATCGACAAGGCAAAAGAACTCGCTGCTTCTCTAGGCGATCGCGCCGATGCGGTCGAACTCGATGTGCGCAATCTCGACCAGTGGCAGGCCGCTGTCGATGCCACCAAGAAACGCTTTGGCAAGATGACGACCCTGTTCAATGTAGCGGGTATTTCCGAGCCGGGATCGGTT
>JBALUX010000191.1:0-4478 GCA_036963725.1 Parasphingorhabdus sp.
CTTGGCATCGTGGAAGACATGGACGCCTTCCAAGGTGGTCGGCATGTTGGCGCCTTCCGATACGGCAATCACGCCGTTCGCAACCAGTTCCCTGGCTTCCTCTTCGTTGAGTTCGTTCTGCGTTGCGCAGGGCAATGCCAGGTCACAGGGCACGCTCCACGGCCGTTTGCCTTCGTGATAGGATGCGCCGGTGAAATGATCGGCATAATCGCTGATCCGGCCCCGGGTGTGCGTCTTGTGATGCTTGACCCAGTCGATCTTGTCCTGGTCAATGCCGTCGGGATCATGGATAAACCCGCCGCTGTCGGAAAGAGTCAGGACCTTGCCGCCCTGCTTGACGATTTGCTCGGCGGCATGGGTCGCGACATTGCCGGATCCGGAAATGACCGCGGTCTTGCCCGCGATCGCGTCATTCCGGTGCTTGAGCATATTTTCCATGAAATAGACCGCGCCATAGCCGGTCGCTTCTGGCCGCATCTGCGAGCCGCCATATTCGATGCCCTTGCCTGTCAGCACGCCTTCCCAGCGATTGGTGATCCGCTTGTACTGGCCAAACATATAACCGATCTCGCGTCCACCGACGCCGATATCACCGGCGGGAACATCCGTGTCCGGCCCGATGTGCCGGTAAAGCTCGGTCATGAACGACTGGCAGAAGCGCATGACTTCGGCATCGGACTTGCCCTTGGGGTTGAAGTTCGCACCGCCCTTGCCGCCGCCCATTGGCAGTCCGGTCAGCGCGTTTTTGAATGTCTGCTCGAAGGCGAGAAATTTCAGCACGCTTTCGGTAACGCTCGGGTGGAAACGGATGCCGCCCTTATAGGGGCCGATCGCGTTGTTATTCTGGATCCGGAAGCCGCGCTGGACACGGACGTTATGATTATCATCTTCCCAGCAGACCCGGAACGATACGACCCGGTCGGGTTCGGCGATGCGCCGCAAAATCTGAGCTGTATGATATGCTTCCTTGTCTTCGATGAAATCGAAAATATCCATCGCGACTTCCTGCACCGCCTGAACAAATTCAGGCTGGCCCGGATTGCGCTTCTTGACGCCTTCCATGAATGTCGGAAAATCTACATGATCGGAAACGGCCATTATATACCCCTCAAATATTGTATATCAGCGCGACCCGATTATCGCTGTCGGCATCCTCAAGCCGGCAACAAGTATGCATCGATCATAGAACTATTAAGCGGCTAACGTAAAGCCTTGAGATCGAGCCCTAATCAGCTCTCTTCATCATCTTGCCCGGCCTCGTCATCCGGTACGATAGCGTCTGTTTTCTCTGCGTCACCAAACAGACCGGCCAGACGAGCCAGTTGCTCGCCAATCACGCCATCCACCGCCGGAGCGATCTGGTCGACGGGAAATTCCATATAGCCACCCACTTTATAGGTGAACCGGACCACGGTGCTATCGCCCTGCGGCTGCAGCAACATGGTCAGCGTGCCGGTGACCGCCTCGCCCTGAAGCGGCCCCAGAGCCCCGGACAGCCGCAGCATCTTGTGGTTGCGCGCATAGATCACCCGCATATGCTGGACGCTGCCCTCGGAGCTTTTGATATTGTCGTCCGACGTCGTCCGGATCAGTTCGCAAAAGCAACCCCCGGCCTGCGGCACGAGATAGAAATTTTCGGCATTGCCGGACCAGCTGTGATCGGGGTTCCAGTAGCGAGACGGCGCGATCAACGCTTTCCAGACCGCTTCATTGTCCCCGGCGATCACTGCCTGATGCTGAACGGTAAAGCCGTTGTCGGCGGTGTTGGTCACTTCCGCATTGGCGCCGGTCATGGAGCAAGCTGCTGCCATTCCCAAAATTGCGTGAAATGCCAGCTTCGCCATGCCCCTATCTCCCGTGAATTTGTTCAGAGCGACAGGGCCGCCTCTATCGCATCATGGACTTCCGCCATGCTGCCCATGCCGTCGACCTTGTGCACGATACCGCGGGCTTCGTAAATCGGCAGGATCGGCTCGGTCTTGGCGCGATATTCTTTCATGCGGGTCCGCACGGTCTCTTCATTGTCATCCGGACGGCGCTTGAATTCGCTCTTGCCGCACACATCGCAGACACCTTCGACCGCAGGCTGCTTGAACTTGTCGTGATAGCCTTCGCCACAATTGCCGCAAGTATAGCGTCCGGTGATCCGTTCGACCAGCGCGTCTTCGTCAACCACAAGCTCGATCACATGAGAAAGCGTACGGTTTCTCGCAGCCAATATTTCGTCGAGCGAAACAGCTTGTGCCGCTGTCCGGGGATAGCCGTCAAAGATAACGCCCTGATCGGGGCCGAGTTCATCCAGCTTGTCACCGATAATGCCCGATACCACTTCGTCAGGGACCAGTGCACCGGCATCCATCAGCGCCTTGGCTTTCTTGCCAACCTCGGTACCGGCTTTCACCGCTGCCCGGAGCATGTCGCCAGTGGATAGTTGAACCATGCCATGTTCATCTTCGAGACGACTAGCCTGGGTACCCTTCCCGGCACCCGGTGGTCCCAACAAAATAATATCCATGATTGTCCCCTGAAAATTATGATGAGTCTGATCGGCCGGGTTATCTAGCGTTTACGCCGACCGCCCTTGAGTTTGGCTTTCTTGAGCAAATCGCCATATTGCAGCGCCAGCAAATGGCTCTGGATCTGCGTCACCGTATCAACCGTCACGTTGACGACAATCAACAGGCTGGTACCGCCGAGGAAGAAGATCGGCAGGCTGGTCTGGGCCATGACATATTCCGGCAGCACACAAACGAAAGCCAGATAGGCCGCGCCAACCACCGTGATCCGGGTCAGTACATAATCGAGATAATCAGCGGTATTCTTGCCCGGACGGATGCCTGGAACGAAACCGCCATTTTTCTTCAGATTCTCGGCTGTTTCTTCCGGGTTGAAGACAACCGCGGTGTAGAAGAAACAGAAGAAGATAATGCCCGATGCATAAAGCGCCATATAGAGCGGCTGTCCGTGCGCGAGATACTGGTTCAGCATGATAACGAAATCACCGAACATGGTGTCGCCGGATGTCGCATTACCGGCAAACTGGCTCACCGTCAGCGGCATCAGCAGCAGCGAAGAAGCGAAGATTGGCGGGATAACACCTGCGGTATTGACCTTCAGCGGCAAATGGCTGCGATCGGCCTGCATCACGCCATGTTGCGTCGCGCGCTTCGGATATTGGATCAGCACCCGTCGCTGGGCGCGTTCCATGAAGCTGATGAACAATACCAGACCGGCGACCATCACGATCAGACCGACGATGGTCAGAGCGCTGATGGAACCCGTGCGGCTGCCTTCCATCAGATTGCCGACAAAGGTTGGCATCTGGGCGACAATACCGGCCATGATGATCAGCGAGATACCGTTACCGATACCGCGGCTGGTGATCTGCTCACCGAGCCACATCAGGAAGAGTGTTCCGCCAACCAGACTGATAACCGCGCCAACGCGGAACATATAGCCGGGTTCAACAACCGCCTGCAGCCCTGACTGGGAAGCGAAGCTCTCCAGACCGACGGCAATGAAATAGCCTTGAACGGCGGTCAGGCCGACCGTGCCGTAGCGGGTATATTGATTGAGTTTCTTGCGCCCGGACTCGCCTTCTTTCTTGACCGCAGCCAAGGTCGGCGAAAGCGCCGCTGCCAACTGGACCACAATCGAAGCGGTAATATAGGGCATCACGCCCAGCGCAATAAGGCTCATCCGCTCGAGCGAACCGCCTGAAAATGTATTGAAAATATCGAGAACGCCGCCACGGGTCTGATCATAAAGATCAGCCAGAACGACCGGATCCACGCCAGGCAGCGGGACGAAGCTGAGCAGACGAAAAATGATGAGCGCGCCAAGCGTAAACCAGATGCGTTTGCGCAATTCGGTAGCTTCGCCAAATTTTGCCAGGTTGAGATTCGCTGCGACCTGATCGGCTCTTGATGCCATGCTTGACTTCCCTGCCCACTATTAGTTTGCAACGCGCCCCTGCGGAGGCAGAGGCCCATCTCCAACTATTGCGACTTGTTGCAATCTCCGGAGATGAATAGCTGCTTATGCAGCTATGCAACCCGCCCCATATCGGATGTTAGTGCATCAAAAACAAGGGGCCAGAAAAAGAGGCGCTAAAACTAGCGCCTCTCGAAGATCAATCGTTCTTTTTAGCCTTGTTTGCGGCTTTTTTCTCGCGCGCAGGCTTGGAAGCCACAGCCTTTTTCTCGCCCTTGGGACGGCGTTCGCCACCTGCTGGGAGAATTTCGACCTTGCCGCCAGCTTTTTCGACCGCTGCAACAGCAGCTTTCGAAGCACCGGCAACGGTGATCGTGATTTTGGCTTTCAGTTCGCCTTTGGCAAGCAGACGGACGCCGTCCTTGCCGCCACGAGCGAGACCGGCAGCTTTCAGCGTTGCGTGGTCGATCGTGCTTTTGCCATCGAGGCTTTTGCTGTCGATGAACTTCTGGATCATGCCCAGGTTCACTTCCGCATAGTCTGTG
>JBALUX010000192.1:0-4437 GCA_036963725.1 Parasphingorhabdus sp.
AGTCGTTTATAATTTTCACTATTTTCATTTTTAAGGACTCCATATGCCGCGCGTGCGGCTATATTCTTTTTTCCCTTCAACCCGGGAATTTCAAATTTCCCGTTCTTCAAACAGTTCTTTTGAAACGGCCGCTATCGTGGCCCATGAGCGGACCTCAATGCATGGTGCCCTTGGTTTTGGCATACTGACCGATTGTTGCCATTAATTCCCGGACGCGTTGAGTTCAGGCGATGGTAGCTTCTAGGAACGAGCGTCGACCTGGGGAATGACGTCATTTGGGCGCATTTCGCTCCGACTGTAGTTGGGCCGCTTGCGGACTGGCGGCGTCTGGTTGGCCGAGTGCCGAATGCAAACCCCATAGCAACTACCCAATGCCGGACATTTAGGTAGTGAGACTAAGTTGTTGCGCTCAGACGCATTCTATCACCCCAGCCTCAACAAAAACAAAAAAGTCTCAGTTGCTGATCACCGTCGCGCAACGAATGATCATCTCTTCTCGAACTAGTCGTAGGCGACCCATTCATTCTGGTGCTGTTAGCAGACCGTTTTGGTCAAATATTTCAATCGTGCGCATGAGAACAAGAGAGGCGTGCGTAAAGTTATCCAGCTGATCCTTGAAGCAATATGTCCACTTTTCGCCATGGAAGAGGTTGTTCCTCAGCCGATAGATGATGGCGAGCAGCGCTGTCAGGACCTCCGGCGCAGTGGTTTGGGTGCCATTCAAAACAGCTTCGGCTTCAGCGCGCCCGCCATTCTGGCCATTTTGGAAGCGAAGCTGCTCGAAGTGATGATTGAAGTTGCCATTGGTGTAATAACGGGCTGAGAAATAGGCGAGGCTCTCCTGAAGCGCTGCTGCATCGATTTCGGCTCCGAGGTTCGCGGCCTCGGCGACGCGTTGCCGAATGCGCGGGATGTTGGCGTTGTTATTTAGAACCCTGGCTTCAAATAGGCTCCAGAGCAGGGAAAAATCATGGATGGCCTGACGTTCGTCGGCAGAGAGGTTGGTATATCCCCCCGCCTGAAGCTTGAGCCATTTTTCGACGGCGGAGTCTGTCGAAGTCATCGTTCCAACCTGACGCGCAATCTGCGGGCGCGCTCCTGAAAGGCGCCTTCCCCGCCTTCGAGAATATCACATACAGCCTTTCGGATGTCGGCATTCTCGAGGCCGCCGGAGTGATAGGTGATCGGCGGCAAGGCTCCATGGGGATGTGGGCCGGATTCCGCGATGATGATCTGATCGGCGTCGGTGTTGATCACCAGGTTGGCATTGTGCGTCACCATGATGACTTGCCGATGCGCCTTGGCTGCGATGAACAGACTGACCAACTCCTCGAACACAGATTTCGGGTCGAGATTCTCCTCAGGCTGATCGATAATCAGCGGACGATTGTCATGGTCGTCGAGGGCCAGATAGAGCAAGAGAAGAACGATCCCCCTCGTGCCTGGAGACAGCTTTCGGATGTCTACGCCATCATACTCAATGCCGTATCGAATGGAGATGTGGTCCGTGCTGAACAGCCATTGGGCGAAGCGCTTCGACCAAGCGCGAAATTCAGCCTCATCGGTATGCGCGACTGGGGAGTGGTCCAGAAGCTCCTTCTGATAGCGACGGCGAAACTCCACCATTGCTGCAACGACTTCGGTGGACCCTCCAGTTTCCCAAGCGCCCTTCAAGGTTTCATTGGCCTTTTGCAGCAAAGTGCCCTTACCCTTGAAGGCCCCTGCCTTCCGCAGGTCAATCAGCCCATCTTCGGCTTCCGAGGCCCATTGCTCGACATTGGCCACACGAGCGACAGAGAACGAAAGTTTCTTCAAGGTTCCTGAGGCGGCGGCAAGGCGATGCATTAGGGGCTGATAAAGAGCTTCGAGCACCTGTTGCTCGGCCACGAGGGCGTCGATGGCGCGGCCGTAGGCAGCTTCGCGTTCCGTCTGAAGCGCTATAGCACGCTCGGGTGCGCCCTTGGCGTCGGTGAACTTTTCGGTCAGCGTCTGCCATGCTGCGGTTTCGGTCGCGATGCGGGTGGACAGGGCACCATACTGCCGCTGTGTTTCCTTATCTGCGCTGACGAGCTTTTCGAGGCGCGACATCTCGGCTTCCAAGACGGCCTGATGCAACGACGCCAGATCGGTGCCGTCAGGGAAATAGGGTGTGTTTGGATCGCCGGGAGGGGGAGGCGGAACGCCTTTCAGTTTAGCGACCTCACCATCGACCCATTGTATGAAACCGGCGAGATCGGTGTCGACCGGACCTATATAATCCAGCAGAAAAGAGGCCCATTGGTCGGCTGACATATTACTTTGGTTATGCCTCGCTTGTGTTTGTCGCAGGGCTTCCGGCGCCTGATTTCCGCGCAGATCCCTGACTTCATCCTGCATGGCGAGGAAGGTCTGGCGCTGGGTAGCGAACTGCCTCAGCTTGGTCGTGATCTGGCTGGCTGCGCCTGCAAGCTGGGTGTGCCGTTGCGCGCGCTCCTCGCTGCCCGACGAAACTAGTTTAGCGCGATCAGCAGAGTAAGCATCGACAAGCTGTTTCTTCTGGTTGGCAAGGGACTCATAGCTGGCGGCCAGCTTTTCCTTTTCCAGTTCGGTGCTGATGCGGTCCGAAATTTGTGAGACCGCCTCCGCTTCCCGCTTCTTGGCGAGGCGATGCCGCGATGCGCGTTGGTCTAGAAGTTCGTCGAAATCCAGCGCACCGTCCCGGGTGCTGACGGGATGCGCTTCGAAGATGACCCGCTCTATTTCCTGTAGCAGTCCGTCGGTCAGACCGTTGGAGGAGCAGAGCTCTTCGACAAATTGTTGTGAGAGATACTGAACGCGCGGGTAGCTCAGTGGCCCATTGGAGTCGGAGCCGTTTAGGGCGCGGATGCTGAGATTTCCGGCTGCCCACGAGACTTGGACTTTTGCGTTTCCAAGGAGAGGGCGAGCACGAACAAGGAAAGAGGGGCTTGCCCATTCGTCTGCATTCCAAGCGGCATCGGGAATGGAGTCGCAGCCGGCGGCGATCATATCGGCCAGAGCGGTTTTTCCTGAACCACGCGCGCCGATGATCGCTACGAGGCCAGGGTTGAGTGGGATAACGGATGTCGTCATCCAGGGGGCGTCGGTGATCTCGACTTGGGCGATCACCTGCGAGGGCGTCGGGGATGCCGGCGGCTCCGCGCCGACATAGGCGCGACCTTCCGGATCGATGCAGGCCTGCCGCAGGGCGTCGAATTCGAGGCCGCCCTTGATCCAGGAAAAGCGGTCACCAAAGGGCGAGGCGACGGCTTCCTGCTTATGGGCGTCGCTGCCGTGCAGGCAGGGTTTGAGTCCGCCGTAGGTCTCGCGAATTTTAGCTGGCCCCATGGCTTTGCGGCCTAACCAGAAATCGCGCTGAGCCTCGCTACTGGCGAATATCACATCGGCGAATGTCTCGATCTCGCGCCTAATGGTTTGATCGGCAGCTTCCCGCACGCCGGATGTGCCATCGTTGGCCCCGCCTGCAACGGCGATGAGAATACTCTTCTTGGCCCACCCGCTTTCGGTGAACACCTCGCGCATCTGCTGGAAATTCACTTTGAACTGGCTGGCGCCGTAGCTGAGCGCGGCGTTGTCATCGAGTATGTTGCTGTCAGCTTTCTTCCCCAAGCGAATAAGGTCGGCTCGCGTGCAGTCGAAGCGGTCCTGCATGACGTTGAACTGCAAGCGAGACAGCAGGCGCTGCAGTTCCTCGATGTGGTTGGGGTCATCGGGACTGACGAATAGGTGTAAATTGACGAAGCCGCCCTTGGCGGTTGCTACATCCAGCCGAACTTCCACATTCGGGAAAATCAGCTTTGCATTGGGAATGCGCCCATTCGCTCGGTGGTGGAGGATGGCCTGATAGGTGTCCGTGACATAATAGTCGGTGACTGCGATCGCTTCGATGACCGGTGCCGCCTGTTCGAGAGCGGTCAGGTAATCATCCCACGCATTTGGTCCGCTGAACTGGTTATTCATGACCGTGCCTGGCGCATGAATATGTGGTTCCCATCTACGCCATTCAGAACCTCTATTCAGCATTCATTCCCCCGGATCCAAAGTATCAGTAAGTATAATTCATTCTTTTCTGCAAGGGTTATAACTGTCTTGACCGTTGGTAAATATACCAGATCATTCATGAAAGGTCCAAATAACTAAAATTGCACCATAACGGACTCGGCTTGAGCTTGACGTTGTCGCAACCCTGTCCAAGATGGCTGGTTTACCTCAGTCATATGCAAAATTTCGACGCTTAGGATGCTTGCTACATAGCGAGGATTGCACCACAGTCATATTCAAAAGTGGAGGTTCTTTTGGCGACTCACCCGGAATTCGGCGAAGGCACCGAAGACGAAGAATTTGCGCGCGTCGTGATCGACACTTCTCGCGCAGTGTCCATGGCCACAGTCGGACGCTTTTTGGCGGAACTGGGCCGCG
>JBALUX010000193.1:0-4431 GCA_036963725.1 Parasphingorhabdus sp.
GTGTCTGTAAAGCTCTCCACGATACCGTTAAACTGCACCGGTCTGCCGTCTGCCGTCGCCACCGGCAATATTCGGTTCAGAACCGTATAGTCGAGACCATCGGACACAAAGCGCAGCGTTCTGCCGGCTGGCAGAATGTCGATCGGATTGTTGACGAGACCATCGCTACCAAAGGTGGCTGCGTCCGTGTCCAGCGGCGTCCAGTTTATTATGGCCTCGCTCACGGATATCTGGAGTTCATCCAGATTCGTAGTGCGGGCGCTCGTGAAGGACACCCCTCCTGTCGGGCTCGTGCCATTGGCCTGAAACGCCTGGCCGCTGACAGGCGTGAAAGCCTGCGGGACGATCAGTCCGGTCATCGGGACATCGATATTGATTGGGTCGGCGTCGATCGGCGCATGGGGGGCGAGGCTTATGTTGCTGCGACTGAATTGCTGACTTGCATCATGAGGTTGCAGGGAAACCCGACCGCTCAAGCGGAGGTCTGTGACATGGGGTTGCAATATTGGCGAAGAAATCCGCAGATCGGTGCTGGGCAGTTGTGCGAGTGGCGCGCTGATCCTGACATCATTGACCGGGAGCGGAGACACGGGTGCCGAAATTCTGAGATTCGGTACGTTTAATTCCGGTGCACGCAATACCGACTGGGCCTGGACATTTTGGGGCGCGGACGCCAGCAGGAATGCTGCTGCAGCCATCGAGCTTCCCGACAGCCAGCGCATTTTCCGGTCTACTCGGGGTGCGCTAGTGTGGTTTCTGCTCTGTGATCGTCTGCTCATGATCCTGTCCTCGGTTGAACTGCGGCTGGTCTATCGTCGGAAATCGGCTTCATCTGCGTTTCCAGGGGGCGAGCTGGACGGTCAGCGTCAACAGTGCCCGCGCGTCTCCGCGACGGGTCTGGAAGGCGGTACGTTTCAGTGGAACAACCCCGGTCAGATCCAGACTGGCCTGCTGGCCGATCGTCATGCGTAGCCCGCCACCGGCGGAATAGAGTTTCTGGGGATCACCCGGAATATTCTTGTTCCAGACGCCCATGATGTCAAAAAACGCATAGGGCTGAAGGGCGATGCTCTCGGGGGTCTCGGGGACCAGCGAGCCGTAGCTGATTTCCGTCTGCAGCCCATAGCCGCTGTCGCCGATGATCGTTCCCGGATCATAGCCGCGACCGGTGGTATAATTGCCGCCGGACACTTCTTCATAGGAGAACAGCGCATCGGGAGAATATTGCAGTCGCGGTTTCAGCGTCACTGCCAGCAGCGGAGTCGGGCGGAAATCGATCTTGGCCTGGCCCCTGAGGACAAAGGCTGTCGGGTCGCCATCGGCGCGGGTTGGCAAGACGGTCTTGCCGACGCAATTGACGAAGGCCGGACCGCAGCCCTCGCTGGCGCCCAATATGTCCAGTCCCTGCCGGATCTCCAGCGAACCGCCGATGCCCCATTTGGGTTCGAAGGCGGAATATCCGCCGCGTCCGGAAATGCTGCCCGATTCGATCTGGTTGAAATCCAGCCGGGCAAAAGCCACGCTCAGCCGGTCTTCATTGGTGCGCACACCCAGCAGGTCGGTGCGCTGGTCAATATAGTCGAGACCGATCGTGCCGAAAATATTGTGCGACTGCTTGCGAATGAAAGGATAGCTTGCATAGGCGCTTGCCACCAATGTTTGTGAATCGACGTCAAGTCCGCCGGACAGCTCGGGTCTGGTCCAGGCATAGGTGAAATTCCCGCCGAACTTGAGGCCTTCTCCGCCCACGGTAAATTCATGGCCGATCTGCAGAACCTGCTGCTCCTTCAAATCAGCTGAGGAATAGCCGCTGATCACGGTTTCATCGCCCAGTCCGGTCAGTCCGTTGAACCGGACCCGCGCCAGCCCGCCGAAACGCCCGACCGCTTTCGAGCCGAAATTCTGGACATTGATGTCGGCATATACCGGCGTGCGGACGACGTTGAATTCGCCGACGACTTCGCCGGGCTGGCCGCCGGATTCCGCCGAAACCGGACGCAGTGAAAGCCGTACGTCCAGTCCCGGTATGTCACGGGCGAGCAGCAGATAGCGGTCCGCCGTGTTGATATTGAACACCGGTTGCGCGGCGAGCTTCTCGATATATTTTTGCAGCAGCGCTTCGGATGGTCCGGCATCGCCCCGAACCTGCACCGCAGTCATCCGTGCCATCAGCACATCAAACCGGACATTGCCGGAATCTATGGTCTGCGGCGGGACCTGCACGGCCGCGAGATAGCCATTGCTGCGAAGAATGGTGGCCGCGCGGTCACGGATATCGCACACCACCGAAACCGGGACGTCCTGACCGATATAATCTGTGTAGGATGATCTCAGCGATGCAGCATCAACCGAAATCAGTCCGGTAAAATCAACCGACTTCAGCGTAAACCGCACGTCGGAAAATTCCGGTCCGGCGAGCGGGCAGGCGGATCGCTCTACGTCTCCGTCGAAGGACAGCGGCTGTGCCTGGCCCTTCAACGCTTCATCAACGACTCCGCGCTGGATTTCCTCCCTGGTCGGCGCGGCGGCGGAAGATTGTCCCCATGCCGGCACGCCGGACAGGAAAATGGCGAAACCTGCCGCCATGGCAGTCGTTCTAAGCGTAGTTCGCGAGCGCGTCATATACATCCCCGTTTTGTGGTGATTCCGGCGCGACACAGGGAACCACCATACCGGCTCTGCCGTCCGGCGCATGGCCGGACCGACAGAATTCATTCAGAGACTAGCCCTGGTCACCCGGTTCTTCATTATTCGCATTGAGTGTCTCGACCAGCAGATCCAGCTGGCCCTGACAGCCTTTCTCGATCAGCGCAGCCGCCGTTGCATCAAGGTCGGCCGGTTCGCTGTCCAGCACCACAAAATTGACTTCTACCGATTGCTCTACACTCGAACCGAGCAGCCGATAATTTGCGCCATCGGTTACCGGTAGAACATTCTTTGGCCATGCCTTCAGCGGATTGCCCTTCCGCCATGCAATTTCGGTGACATTGCCAGTCGTCGGTTCAACAATGGAGGCCGTCGCCGATCCGGTATAATCCGGCCGCCAGACGACCAGTCCCTTCGGATTGCTGACACAGAATTTGCCGCCTTTGGTTACGTCAAGAAACCAGAGGTTGGGATTATTCGGTGTAACGGCCGCCGCGCTGGTATCGCCGCGGACCGCTCCGGTTCTGGCCCGGCTGCTGCCACGATTGTTGATGAAGCTCGACAAGCGGCCCGATGCGCTCGAAGCCGAGCCGCTGCCCTGTGCGAGCGAATAGGTTCCCGGACCGGACAGAACGCGTGTGCCCGACTTGGTCAGGATTGTGACCTTGTCCTGGGCCTTGAGCGTGATTTTCGCATCATTGCCCATTTTCTTGCCCGCAGGGTAGCTGCTGGCCGAAGGTCCGGTCGAGCGAACGACCATATTTTGTGCCAGTGCGACGCTACCGGCGCCGAACAGCAGAAACGTTCCGAGAGCCGCCTTCGCAAAGCCGGGAAGAATTCGTCCGGACGGTGCCAGAGTGTTTTTATCCAAGTGCATAGCTTTCTCCATTTTTAGTCTTTTTCAATCGTTTGAGCAGATTGGCGAGGCCCAAATCCTCGCCATATTGCTTGATCACGGCACCCAGTGCCTGAATAGAACCACTATCACCGATATCATGGGCCGCTATGATTGCGGTCACTGCTGCGCGATCTTTTTCTTCCCAGTCGGGAACCGGCTCGAACACGTCGACCGGTGTGGATCGGCCACGCAGGGTGATCCGGCCCATCGGGCGGAACCAGTCGAGACCGGTTCGTTCCATCGCTTCCCGGCTCAGCAAGACTTTCGTCTCGAGAGTTTTGTTGGCCGCTTCCAGTCGGGCGGCGGTGTTCATGGCGTCGCCCAGAGCGGTATATTGGATGCGTCCTTCGCCACCGAAATTGCCGACAATGGCATCACCATAATGCATGCCGACCCGCGTTCTGCCGATCGGCGGGACGCCTTCCGGGACATTCTTGCGAAACTCCTCGCCGGCCAAATAGAGCGCGTAGGCTGCTTTCGCCGCGCGTTCGCCGTCATCGGGGTAGGCGATCGGCGCGCCCCAGAAGGTCACCAGCGCATCGCCGACAAATTTGTCGATCGTCCCGCCATATTCCAGCGCGACCTCGCTCAGCCGGTCGAGATAATCGTTGAGCAGGGTGGCGACCATCTCCGGTTCGATCGCATGGGTCAATTTGGTAAAGCCCTCAAGATCGGTAAAGACTGCGAATATTTTGCGCTTCTCGCCATGCAACGCCAGTTTGTCAGGGTCCTTCAATATCTCATTGGCGATGGATTTTGGCAGATATTTGCCCAACGCACTTTGCGCGAAGGCTCGCTGTTTCGAATTGACGGTTCGCGCGGCCGAGCCGACCGAGGCATAGCCCAGCAACCACCCGACGGCCCAGCCAAAGGCAGGCAGCGAAAGC
>JBALUX010000194.1:0-4391 GCA_036963725.1 Parasphingorhabdus sp.
TGTCCCTCATGTCAGTTCAATATCCTTGAATCAAACTTTGGCCGCGTTGGGAAGGGGCTATTTTTCGAGGTGGCCTTCTTTTTTTTATACCGGGAGATGATAACTCACCATTTTACATTTGAAAGCCAAATCGCAGGGTGTTGCGCCGGTTTTCGGCCAACTGTGTCTTTATTGTCATTATTGTTAGTACAAGCAATTTTGCCAGTGGCGCTTTATGTCTGGCAAAATGCCCAGGTTCGTTGCCCGCCGCGACCGGTTGGCGCCAGTGTTGGCGGCTAGAAATATCAATGATTTGCGCGCCCAAAACGCATGTTTTCGCCATTGCCGGACCATCGCCCGAGGCAACGCGGGCGCTCGAACCTCGCCGAACGTCACAATGATTGCGTCCGCCAGCGGCGGCTCAATCTTTATTAATCGGCCTTCGCGAGCGCAGCGCCTGCGCCAATGTGCCTTCATCCAGATAATCCAGCTCGCCACCCACCGGTATGCCGTGGGACAATTGGCTCAGCCTGATCGGGTAAGTTTCCAAGCGCTCGGCGATATAATGGGCGGTGGTCTGCCCCTCGAGCGTCGCATTCATCGCCAGCACGACTTCGTCAATACCGCCCGCCTCGACCCGCCGGATCAGCGTATCGATCCCGATATCTTCGGGCCGGACGCCGTCGAGCGCCGACAATTTTCCGCCCAGCACATGAAATTTTCCGGGGAATAGCCGGGACTTGTCCAACGCCCAGAGATCTGAAACTTCCTCGACGACGCACAGCGATTTCTCATCGCGGCGGGGATCGGTGCAAATCTGGCAGGGATCCTGCGTGTCGACATTGCCGCAGACGCCGCAGGTTACGAGCCGCTCATCAACTTGCGCCATTGCCGCCAATATCGGTTTCATCGCCGTCTCCGGCCGTTTCAACAGATATAATACCGCCCGCCGCGCCGAGCGCGGACCAAGGCCGGGGAGCTTGGCGAGGGCCTGAACCAGATTTTCGATCTCTTGCGATGCCATGGCTTAGTCATTAGGAGCAGCCGGACAAACCTGCCAAGCAGAAAATGCCTGTCCTACAGGAACGCAAATGTTTATCGTCCTGCTCATGCCAGGGTCTGATCAAATATTTGAAGGCAAAAGCAGAATTTTGTAAAGCGATCCCGCTGATCCGGAAAATCAATTTCTCGATCAGGGGGTGTGACCCTGAGAAAGATAATTTATGACGTCCGGCCACAAATCCCTGCGCATTGCTTTCATGGGAACGCCCGAATTTGCCGTTCCGGCGTTAAAGGCGCTGCACGCGGCTGGGCATGAAATTGTCGCGGTTTACTCGCAACCACCCCGGCGCGCGGGTCGCGGCAAGAAACTTTCGCCCTCTCCTGTGCAGCACATCGCGGAAGAACTGGGAATAGAAACACGCACACCAGTTTCACTGAAGGGCGAAGACGAACAGCGGGCCTTCGCTGCGCTCGATCTGGATGTAGCGGTTGTCGCCGCTTATGGGCTTATCCTGCCGCAGGCGATATTGGATGCGCCGAAAACGGGTTGTCTGAATATCCACGGCTCCTTGCTCCCCCGCTGGCGAGGTGCAGCACCGGTGCAGCGCGCGATATTGGCGGGCGACGCAGAAACCGGCATCACCATCATGCAGATGGAAGCAGGCCTGGACACCGGTCCGATGTTGCTCAAGGGGGCAACCCCCGTTGATGGCAAGACCGCTGGCGACCTGACCGAAGAACTGGCCGAGACGGGTGCAAAGCTGATGGTGCAATATCTGGCGAGCCCGTCGGAATATCCCGCCGAAGCACAAGATGACGCGCTCGCCACCTATGCGAAAAAGATTGAAAAACAGGAAGCGCTACTGGATTTCAGCCAGCCTGCCGAACAGGTCGAGCGACAAATACGGGCCTTCACCCCGGTCCCCGGTGCCTTTTTCGAATTCGAGAATATTCGGTACAAGATTCTGGAAGCCCAAGTCAGCGATGCCGAAGGCGCGTCTGGAACGACCTTGGATGATCAGCTTCTCATCGGCTGTGGCAGCGGAGCTATCCAGCCCGAAATGATCCAGAAAGCCGGCAAGCCGGCGATCGATCTCAAATCCTTCCTCAACGGCACCAAAATCCCGAAGGGGACCATCCTGCAATGACGCGCTTTGCCCTCACCCTGGAATATGATGGCCGCCCGTTCATGGGCTGGCAGCATCAGGATCACGGCCCCAGCGTCCAGCAGGCGGTGGAACAGGCGATCCACAAGATTACCGGTCAGGACGTGCGTGTTTTTGCCGCTGGCAGAACCGACGCGGGCGTCCACGCGCTGGCGATGCGCGCGCATTTCGATCTTGAAACCAAGCTGACGCCGTTCCGGCTGAGCGAGGGTATCAACGCCGGCTTGCGCCCCAATCCGGTTGCGGTGCTGGCCTGTGACATTGTCGACGAGGAATGGCACGCCCGCTTTGCCTGCGAGGGTCGGCGCTATCTCTACAAGATCACCAATCGCCGGGCACCGCTGACCTTCGACCGCGGCCTGAGCTGGCAGATTGCACCAGACCTCGACGCTGAAGCGATGCATAATGCGGCGCAGGCGCTCATCGGCCAGCATGATTTCACCACTTTCCGCTCGGCCCATTGCCAGGCGCAAAGCCCGGTCAAGACCCTCGACAGCATATCGGTCAGCCGCTTCGGCGAGGAGATTGAAGTCGAAGTTGCCGCCCGCTCCTTCCTGCACCACCAGGTCCGCTCGATCGTCGGTTGCCTGAAACTGGTCGGCACCGGCAAATGGACGAAAGTGGATCTGAAAAACGCGTTGCAGGCGAAAAACCGCAACGCCCTCGGCTTCAACGCCCCGCCCGATGGTCTCTATTTTGTCGAGGCGATCTATCCGGAATGACCGTGCCCCTGCGCAGGCAGGGGCCCATCACGGAAAAGTGCAACCGGACGCGATCGGGAGAGATGGATTCCTGCCTGCGCAGGAATACTAGAGACCAAACAACCGCGACAGCGACTTGTCCAGCATGAGCAGTTGCCACAGCAAGCGGCTATTGTCCGACCGACCGGCGATATGGTCGTCCGCGACCTTGCGCATGGCCTTGCTGTCAAACCAGCCGGTCCGCGCCAGATTGCCGCCGCTGGCGATATCCCGCGCAGTATCCGCGAGCGGTCCGCGAAACCATTGCGCGATCGGCGTAACAAAGCCCATTTTCGGCCGGTAGAGAATGTCATTCGGCAAATATTGCTCCATCGATTTCTTGAGGAGATATTTGCCCTGCCCCTTGTGCACCCGCAAATTGGTCGGAAGCTTCGCGGCAAATTCCATCAGCTTGTAATCGAGCAACGGTTCTCGCGCCTCGAGCCCCACGGCCATGCTGGTCCGGTCGACCTTGGTCAAAATATCGCCCGGCAGCCACATTTTCATATCGGCATATTGCGCCTGATCGAGGCCATTTTGCGCCGGCGCATTTTCCATCAGGTCGATCATCCGCTGCTCGGCCTGATAGTCACCCAGATCACTGCGCATGCGGTCCGAATAGATTTGATGGCGGCCCGATGGCGTTGTCACGCCGACCGCCTCGGCATAGCCTTCCGGTCCGGTGCGCGCCAACGAGAGCAAAGTCGACTTGGCGCGAAACGGACGCGGTGCCCAGTCGGCCTTGGGATAGACCGAGCCCAGCCAGCCAAAGGCCGGTCCGCGGAAGGATTGCGGCAACAGGCCCCTCACCCGCTCTTCGGTATGGTGAAAGACATGACGACGATAGCCGGCCATTGCCTCGTCCGCGCCGTCACCGGACAGCGCGACGGTCACGGTCTCGCGGGCCAGTTCGGCCACCCGGTAAGTCGGCAAGGCAGAGGCATCGGCAAAGGGTTCGTCAAAATGATCGGCGAGCGTATCGATCAGGCCGAAATCATCCGCTGCTACTGTCCGCTCGCGGTGATCGGTCTGAAAACGCTCCGCCACCTGCCGGGCATAGCCGGTCTCGTCGAGCGACTGCTGGTCGAAACCGATCGAGCAGGTCTTGACCGGCCGCCGGCTTTTCTCCGCCATCAGCGCGACCACAGCGCTGCTGTCGACACCACCGGAGAGAAATGCGCCCAAGGGCACATCGGCGATCATTCGCGATCCCACAGCCTGTTTCAGCAGATCGACCAGTTCCTCTTCCAGAGCGCCGGCAGAAGCCTTGTGCCGCTGGCTGAAATCCATATCCCAATATTGCACCGGCGCGGGTTCTGATTTGCCCTGCTCGAGCAGCAGATAATGGCCAGCAGGTAGCTTCTTCACGCCCCTGAGCAGCGATGTCTGGTCCGGTACATAGCCAAAGGCGAGATAGTCATCGACCGCTCGCAAATTAGGATCCCGGCGCAACAAGGGATTGGCGAGCAGCGCTTTCAGTTCCGACCCGAACAATATGCTGCCG
>JBALUX010000195.1:0-4377 GCA_036963725.1 Parasphingorhabdus sp.
TGCGTAAACCCGAACGTGATCGCGAACGCAAACCGCGCCGCGACGACAATTAAGCCAGAGAAGGAGTTAAAACATGGGACGTCCATTTTTCCGTCGCCGCAAAAGCTGCCCCTTTTCCGGCAAGAACGCAAAGCCCATCGATTATAAAGACGTGAAGACGCTGCAGGGATTCATTTCCGAACGCGGCAAGATCGTGCCAAGTCGTATCACCGCAGTTTCCGCCAAGAAGCAGCGCGAGCTTTCCAAAGCTATCAAACGCGCACGCCATCTCGGCCTGCTGCCATATCTCGTGAAGTAGGAGCGAAACAATGGATATTATTTTGCTTGAACGCGTAGAGAAACTGGGAAGCATTGGCGACATCGTCACCGTCAAAAACGGCTATGCTCGCAATTTCCTGCTGCCCAACAAAAAGGCGCTCCGCGCCAACGCGGCTAACAAGAAAATCTTCGAAGCCAATCGCCAGCAGATTGAAGCAGACAATGAAACGAAGCGTACGGAAGCCGAAGCGGCATCCGGCAGCATCGATGGCAAGCAGGTCGTATTGATCCGTGCGTCGTCCGCCAGCGGCCAGCTTTACGGTTCTGTTTCGGTTCGCGACATTGTCGAAGCGCTGAACGCTGACGGCAAGGGCACCGTGGTTGAAAAGAGCATGGTCATTCTCGAAAAGCCGATCAAGACACTCGGCGTTTTCGATGTTCGCGTTCGCCTCCACCCGGAAGTCAACGTCAACATTCAGGCCAATGTCGCCCGTTCGGATGACGAAGCTGATCTTCAGAAGGACGGCGTCGACGTGATCGCCCAGATGTTTGAAGATGACCAGGCTGAACTGGCCGCTGCAGCGCTTTCGCCTGACAGCGAAGACGACGGTGAAGAAGCTGTCGCAGCCGATGCGGATGCAGAAGCCGCTCCGGAAGCCACGGAAGCAGCAGAACAGGACGATTCCGAAGCCAAGGAATAGTCCCTTCTGACTTTGATTTAGAAAGCCCGGGTCCGGACCATCGCAAGATGGCCACCAGATCCGGGCTTTTTCTTTGCCGAATGGTTTGAGCAGAGACTGGCACGCCGGTTTATAAGGCTGCCAGACGCACAGCCCCAGACACACAGCCCCAGACACACAGCCCCAGACACACAGCCCCAGACACACAGATGGTGCAAAGATGCCGGAGCAATTCAGCGCGCTGCGTCAGCCCTTGATTCGAGCATTGAAATCTATCTGGAGCCCCTAGATCAAGCCTGAGCTCAATAGCCCATCAGGCTCATGACTTCCTCACGGCTACGCGCATCCTCGAGGAAACAGCCCAGCAAACGGCTGGTGGTCATCGAGACGCCCGGCGTACGCACGCCGCGCGCAGTCATGCAGCTGTGGCTTGCTTCGATCACGACAGCGACGCCATCGGGCTTCAGATTTTCCCAGATACATTCCGCCACTTCCGCGGTCAGCCGTTCCTGCACCTGCAGCCGCCGCGCGAATCCGTGGAGCACGCGGGCCAGCTTGGAGATACCGACGACCTTGTCGGTCGGCATATAGGCGATGCTGGCCTTGCCGATAATCGGCGCCATATGATGTTCGCAATGCGAGTGGAACGGGATATCCTTGAGCAGCACCAGCTCGTCATAGCCGCCGACTTCTTCGAAAGTACGGGCGAGGTGCATCGCGGGATTCTCCGCATAACCTTCGCAATATTCCTTCCACGCCCGCGCCACGCGTTTCGGCGTGTCGATCAGCCCTTCCCGCTCCGGATCCTCGCCGGCCCAGAGGAGCAGCGTCTTCACCGCTTCTTGGACTTCATCAGGTACCGTAATTTTCTGCGCTTCGCGCTCGGCAAGCGCATCGACGATGGAATGGGAATAATCGGCCAATACAGGTCCTTCGGTTTATCGGGTGCAATGCCGATAAACTACGCTAGCTGCGAGCCATGCGCAAGTGCACCTTGGTGCATCTTTTGAAGTGCATGGTCTGACAAAAAGGAAGGTGGTGCGCCCAGAGAGATTCGAACTCCCGACCCCTTGATTCGTAGTCAAGTACTCTATCCAGCTGAGCTATGGGCGCTAACCAGAGGGGTGCAGATAGGGGGTGAACTCCCCGCTGGCAACCCATAATTTGCCCTTCTGTCCAACATTCTGAACATTCCTGACGCATCCGTGCTCCGCACTTAATGCGGAGCCCTGGTGGCAAGAGATATCTGCTTGGCACAGGGCTCCGCATCAAGTGCGGAGCACATCATATCATTTCTGCGACAGCGCCGCCTGTGCCGCTGCCAGACGGGCAATCGGCACGCGATAAGGCGATGCGCTGACATAATCGAGACCGGTCTTCTCGCAGAAAGCGATCGAAGCCGGGTCACCACCATGTTCGCCACAGATACCGAGCTTGATGCCGGGACGCGCTGCCCTGCCCCGTTCGGCCGCGATTTCGATCAATTGGCCGACACCCTCGATATCGAGGCTGACAAATGGATCGCGCGGGAAGATTCCCTTGTCGACATATTGGGTCAGGAACCGGCCAGCGTCGTCGCGGGAAACGCCCAAAGTCGTCTGGGTGAGATCATTGGTACCGAAGCTGAAAAACTCGCCATGTTCGGCAATCGCGCCCGCCATCAGGGCCGCGCGCGGAAGCTCGATCATCGTGCCGACGAGATATTCGATCTCGCGGCCTTTTTCGGCAAAGACTTCCTTCGCCATGCGGTTGACCACATCCTTCATCAGCTCCAGTTCGCGCGCAGTCGCGACGAGCGGGATCATGACTTCGGGGATCGGCGCTTCGCCGCTTGCTTCGGCAACTTCACAGGCGGCTTCGAAGATCGCCCTTGCCTGCATTTCGTAGATTTCGGGATAAGTGACGCCAAGACGGCAGCCACGGTGGCCGAGCATCGGGTTGAATTCGTGCAATTCATTGGCCCGCTGCTTCAGCGTTTCAACGCCGACATCTGCGGCTTTTGCGACTTCCTCGAACTCCGACTGCTGATGCGGCAGGAATTCGTGCAGCGGCGGATCGAGCAGACGGATGGTCACCGGCAGGCCGACCATCACTTCGAATATCTGGCGGAAATCATCGCGCTGTTCGGGCAGCAGTTTTGCCAGAGCTACGCGCCGGCCTTTTTCGTCGGGCGCGAGAATCATCTGGCGAACCGCAGTGATACGGTTGGCATCAAAGAACATATGTTCCGTGCGGCACAGGCCGATGCCCTCGGCACCGAAATCCCGGGCTACCTGACAATCCAGCGGTGTTTCCGCATTGGTGCGGACGCCAAGACGGCGGACCTTGTCGGCCCAGACCATCAGGACGCCAAAATCGCCGACCAGCTCGGGCTGGATCGTATCGACACGGCCGGCCATGACCTGACCGTTGCTGCCGTCGATGGTCAGCATATCGCCTTCCTTGAGCTCGCGATCGCCGACCTTCATGACCTTGGTTTCATTATTGATCGAAACCGTACCGGCGCCGGAAACACAAGGTCTTCCCATGCCTCTGGCGACCACGGCCGCATGTGACGTCATGCCGCCACGGGCGGTCAAGATGCCCTTGGCCGCGTGCATGCCGTGAATATCTTCCGGCGAGGTTTCGGTCCGCACCAGGATGACGTCGTCGCCCATTTCGGTACGCCGTTCAGCGGTGTCGCTGTCGAACACGATCAGACCGCTGGCAGCGCCGGGAGAAGCCGGCAGACCGGTGGTCAGCACGTCGCGCTTGGCTTCGGGATCGAGCGTCGGGTGAAGCAGCTGGTCGAGCGCCATCGGATCGACGCGCATCACCGCCTCTTCCTCGGTGATCAGGCCGTCATGGGCCATGTCGACCGCGATTTTCAATGCTGCCTTGGCGGTGCGCTTGCCCGAGCGAGTCTGCAGCATCCACAATTTGCCGCGCTCGACGGTGAATTCGATATCCTGCATGTCGCGATAATGGCGTTCGAGCAGGTCGAAGACGTCGGTCAGTTCCTTGTAGGTTTCCGGCATCGCCTCTTCCATCGACAGCGGCTTGGCATTGGCCAGTTCGCGCGCGGCCCTGGAGAGATATTGCGGCGTACGGATGCCGGCGACGACATCTTCGCCCTGCGCGTTGATCAGCCATTCGCCATAATAAGCGCTCTCGCCGGTCGCCGGATTGCGGGTGAAGGCAACGCCGGTCGCGCTGGTTTCGCCCATATTGCCGAAGACCATGGCCTGTACGTTGACCGCGGTGCCCCATTCGCCGGGAATGTCGTTGAGACGGCGGTAAACTTTTGCCCGGTCCGCCTGCCAGCTGCCGAATACGGCGCTGACCGCGCCCCAGAGCTGGTCATTGACGTCCTGCGGGAAAGGCTTGCCCCAGAGCTTCTCGACCAGATCCTTATATTCAGCGACCAGCGCCTTCCAATGCTCAGACTCCATCTCGGTAT
>JBALUX010000196.1:0-4361 GCA_036963725.1 Parasphingorhabdus sp.
GCGACCGTCAATGCAAGCTAAGCCTGTACCGCTATCAGCGGGAGGGCCGGATATTGTCAGTCGACGGCGACTCATTTGCAGTCGAGGCGCTGGGTGATGCCGCGCCCGATTTTGCATTCGGCTCCCTGCGTTTTCTCGACGGTCCGAATTGCGGGCTCAGCTATGCGATTATCGACGGGGAAGCGGGTGTCGTGAGGCTGGCGCACTGGCCCGCGCAGACCGTTACGCCAGGCACAAGGGTCCTACTCACCGAGGGCTGCAACAAGAATTTCGCAACCTGCCGCGACCGTTTTGCCAACAGCATCAATTTTCGCGGCGAGCCTTATCTGCCGGGCAATGATCTGCTGACGAGATATCCCGGCGCATGACATCCCCCGGAAAAGGAAAACGAAAAATGGCGGACAAGGCTATGGCCCTTTGCGGTGCGCGCTTCTGCCTGCATGGCCGCGACGAGGAAACGGGGCTCGATTGCATCGGTCTTGCCCAGCAATGTCTGTTGGCCGGCGACTTCGAGTGCGACGCGCCCAATGGCTATTCGATCCGGGGCGGGTCCGAGCGGTCGATCAGTGACTTTATGGCAGAGACCGGATTCACACGCTTCTCCCCGGACAACGAATTATGTGAAGGGGATATCGTTCTGGTCCGGCCCAGTCCGGTCCAGTGGCATTTTCTGATCCGCGCTGGCGACGGTTTTGTCCACGCCCATGCCGGTCTCGGCAAGGTCGTATTCTGTCCCGGTGAAGCGCCTTGGCCGATCGTCTCGATTTTCAGACTGGCGGAGGATTGAATGGCGACATTGGTATTGAGCGCCGTGGGCACTGTCGTTGGCGGACCGATCGGCGGCGCGATCGGGGCCATAGTTGGCCAGCAAATCGACCAGAATATCCTGTTCAAGCCAAAGGGACGGGAAGGGCCGCGGCTGCAGGAACTGGCCGTCCAGACGTCAAGCTACGGATCCCAGGTCCCCCGCATATTTGGCAGGATGCGAGTTGCGGGCACGGTGATCTGGGCGACCGATTTGAAGGAGACCCGCAGCCGCGAAGGCGGCGGCAAGGGACGTCCGAGTACGACCATCTACAGCTATTCTGCCTGTTTTGCCGTTGCCTTGTCCAGTCGACGGATCAGACGCATAGGCCGGATATGGGCGGACGGGAAAATCTTCCGGGGTGTCGCCGGAGATTTCAAAACCGAAACACAATTTGCCTTTCATCCCGGTGGCGAGGACCAGCCCGTCGATGGCCTGATGGCCAGTGCGGAGGGCAATGACGGAACGCCCGCTTATCGCGGCCTGGCGCTGGCGATATTTGAAGATATGGACCTGACCGAATATGGCAATCGGATTCCGTCGCTGACTTTCGAAGTGATTGCCGATGATGGCTCGGTGTCGATTGCCGAAATCATTGCGGATATTTCGAGTCAGCGGATAGCCATGCCACCGTCTGATATGCTCATAGGTTTCGCGGCTGGTGGTGAAGATCGGCAGGCAGCTCTGCGGGCTCTCACCGATTCCATCCCGCTGTCCTTTTCCTCTGACCCGAGCGCCATCGCTAAAATGGGAGCTTCCGCGCGCAACATTACCAACGCTGAATCCGTCCTGACAATTGCCGGTGATTTCGTCCGAGCGGCCGGGAAGCAGGAAATCGCGCCGCCCGCAAAGCACACCGCGTCGATTGCCGCCGCACCCCGACAATTGTCGGTTCGCTATTATGACCCGGCGCGCGACTATCAGTCCGGTATCCAGTCGGCGTTCCGCCCGGGTGCCGGCAGATCGTCGCTTGCGCGAGATTTTCCGGCAACGATGCCGGCGGATCAAGCTAAGAAAATCGCCGCGACCAACTTGTGGTCGGAATATGACCAACGCTCGACTTTGCACGTTTCCCTGCCGTTGAACAGTCATCTGTACCGGCCGGCCACGCTGGTAGAAATTGTCGGTTTTGAGGGGCTTTGGCGCATATGGGAATGCGAGATTGCTATGGGTTTCGTACAGCTTTCGCTGCGGCGGGCGAGCCCGGACAAGGCGTCGGTTTATGTCGGATCGGAGCAGGGCAGAAGCATAACGGATCCCGATCTCCGCGCCGGTCTGACTCGCCTGGTGCTCGTGGATTTACCTTTTGCCGTCGGCGCGCCGAGCGCGGTATCGGACTCGGCCAGACTTTATGCCGCTGCAGCCGGTGATGCCGGATGGCGAAACGCGCAGCTTTTTGCATCCGGACCGGATGGTGCGCCGGGTCAAAATATCGGCCAGATACCCGCGCCGACAGTCATCGGTACCACAGCGGGAACACTTGATTCCGCCAATCCGGCTCTGATCGATCAGGTCAGTCATATCGATGTGGTTTTGCAGAACCCGGCGATGCATTTGGTCCATGCCGACGATGCGCAATTGCTGGCCGGGAGCAATATTGCCCTGATCGGCAAGGAGATCATCCAGTTCGCGGTGGCCGCTCCCATAGGAGATGCTCGCTTCCGGCTCTCCCGATTGATCCGCGGGCTGGGCGGCACCGAGATCGCAATAGCAAATCATGGCGCCGAAGAAGATTTTGTCCTGCTCGACGGCGGGTCGATGCTGGAAATCGGCTCTGCTTTCTATGCGCCATTCGCGCCAGCTGTCGTCTTCGCGCTGGGGCGAGATGATCTCGGACCCGTCTCTGCGGCAATCGCATCACCGGGCCGGGCTTTGATGCCTTGGTCTCCCGTCCATCCGAGATGGAATTTCGTCGATGGTGGCGATCTTGAGATCAGATGGACGCGTCGGTCCCGGGCGGGAACAATCTGGTCCGATCATGTCGAGGTGCCGCTGGCCGAGGAAGTCGAAAAATACCGGGTTGAACTGGCGGTGGCCGACGGATCAGTGGCATCTGTTTCACTGGAGTCGCCGGAGGAGAGTGTGATCATCTCAGCGGCGCAGATACAAGCATTTGTTACAAATAATATCAATGATATAAGCGTTAGAATCTTCCAGATAGGCGGCTCCGGCCGGTCCGCTGCGCTGGCTTTTGAAATCCCGCTTTGATTCTGTCAATTTTCATCCTTGCAACCCTTCTGGAAAGAGCAATATCATGGCAATATTGGAAACCGCGCGGTTCGAAATTCCGCTACTGGCAACGGGACAGGCGCATAAGGAATTATTTCACAACGAGGCGCTCGCCCGAATCGACTTTTTGATTCACCCGACCGTACAGGCGATCGAAAGCGATCCTGCGAATGTTGTGCCGGTTCCCGGGCAGTCATGGCTTGTCGCACCGGGTGCCACAAATGACTGGCTGGGCCATGATGATCACATCGCCGGCTGGACGGGAAATGGCTGGCTCTTCATCGCACCGCTGGCGTTGATGCGGGTCTATATCGAATCAATGGACAAATTTGCCGTCTATCGCGGTTCCTGGCAACTGGCGGAAGCCATCCCGAATCCGGAAGCGGGCAGCGTCGTTGACAGCGAGGCGCGTTTGGCTATCGATTCGATTCTGGCTGCTCTTGTGGCGCAGGGGATTCTAGTGTCCGGCCCGTGAAACCGACTTTCACGACCCCCGGACAAGCGGATTTCCGCTATCCTACCGAGTTTGTGGCCTATTTTTTGGGATAAATGCCGAAAATGGCGACATTTTCGCAACAGTTATGCAATTTGGTTGCTTGCACTGGCAAGGCCAAGCGGGTAGAAAGCGGCGTGAATTTAGAACCTAATTGAGAAGGGGAATATAAATGCGGAAGCTTGCCTTAGGAATGGCGCTTGCCTCCACAGCGCTCGCAACACCTGCTCTGGCCCGTGATGGCCAGTGGTATGTCGGTGTCGAGGGCGGTGCGATGATTGTCGAAGATGTCGATCTTGATATTGGTGGTATCTCAGATACTGCCAGCATCGATCACGACACAGGATATGATTTTGACGGAATAGTCGGTTATGATTTCGGATCATTCCGCCTCGAAGCTGAAGTCGGCTACAAGCAGGCTAGCGCCGGCGACCTTGTTGGTACGACCCCGGTTCTCGGCGGCGCGTTTATTCCTGGTCTCGGAAATTCCGGAAATGCCGGGTATTTCACAGCGACAAATGGTGATGTCAACGCGCTCAGCTTCATGCTGAACGGCATGGTCGATTTCGGCGATGATGATGGACTTCAGGGCTTTGTTGGCGGCGGCGTTGGTGTTGCTCGTACAGAACTCACCAATATCATTGCTACTCCTTGGCTTGACGATTCCGACACCGGTTTCGCCTGGCAGGCTCTCGCCGGTGTTCGCGCTCCGATCAGCGACAGCTGGGACGTTGGTCTGAAATATCGTTATTTCAACACAACCGGTGTTGATCTGGTCGACTCGCTTGGTCGCGATGTCTCTACCGATGTTTCGAGCCACTCGATCCTCGGTAG
>JBALUX010000197.1:0-4310 GCA_036963725.1 Parasphingorhabdus sp.
GTCTCGCGCTCTATCCAGATGAGCTACGGGCGCCATTTGCAGAAAACCGCAGATTTTTGCGGCTTTGCGCCTAGTTTTATTTTTCAGACTTGTCAATAAGGAAGGCTTTTCCCGTCGCAAGACACGGCGGGGCATCCGCATGCGCGACTGGCGCTCTTCAACCAGATTCGTTCAAAGCTAAGGGTTTTTCACAAAAATGGCAAAAATGCTGAGCGAATTGGTCGTTCCAAACCGGGTGCCTATCGACCCCATTGCGGGGCGATTAAACGGACGACCCGGAATCCAGAAGCGCAAACAGCATGAACCCGGTATCTTTCAGCGTGGCATCTACATCCATGTCCGGATTGTCGATCAGCATTTCCAGAACGGCATATCCCGTTTCGACAATGATCTGGTAGCGTCGTTCGATTTCCTGAACATCGTTGCCCGGTTTTTCGCTCGCGCGTAAATCGACAAATCTTTTGACCATTTCGCTATGGGAAGAACGGCGAACATCGGCGAGTTGCGGCGTCGCGTGAAGCGCACGCATGATCCACGGCCCGCCTTTCTGGGCCATGGTCACATCATATTGTCCGCGCAGCTGATCGGCAATATTACGGGCTGTTGGCAAAGTCCCGACCCCGTCGAGCGTGTCATAGAGCGCATCATTCTGAACCCGCATCAGACGTTCGCCGAGCGCTTTCAATACGGCATATTTGTTCGGGAAATAGCGATAAAGCGCTGGCGGGGTCAGGCCGGCCTGCTTGCAGATGAGGTTGGTATTCAGCTTGTCAAAACCCAGCTCCTCCAACAGCTCTGCCGAGGCTTCCAATATCCGGTCAATCGTGTCTTCGCCCCGCTGTTGTCGCGGACGCCGGCGCGGCTCGACCGCCTTGTCTGATATGTTCGCTTTCGTAGGCATGTCCGTCCTCTTGACACTAAGAATATCGAACGATAGTAATAGCTATCTTTCTGGCAAAAGGCAAGAATTTGGGAATGAAAAAGCTCGTTGTAGCATCGATGGTTTTTCTCGCGGCATGTGGGGAAAGCAGTGCCGACCAAGCTGGCGAGGGCGGCGGTTCGATGGCTGGCGGGATTTCGCCTGCAGATTCCGATATCCAGCTTGCTGCCGACCTGACGCCCGATGATGCGGAGCTTGCGGCCAAATATGACCGGAGTTGCAGAACCTGTCACGCGACCGTCGACGCGGCAGCACCATTGACCGGACATAGAGCCGCATGGGCTGTTCGGTATGACGCCAAGGGCGCGGCTGACTTGTTGGCCAGCACCAAGACAGGTCTCAATGCCATGCCGCCAATGGGATTGTGCAGTGATTGTTCGGATGAAGAACTGTGGCAATTGATCGCCTTCATGGCCGGAAGGACAAGCTGATGGCTCTTTCTCGCAGGAAATTATTATTGGGCGGCGCCGCTGTTGCAATCGCTATCCCGGTTGGGAGCCAGGCCTGGTGGTCTTCGAAGGATTTTGTCCGCGATGGCTTTGAACCCGGTCTGCCCAAAGCCCCGACCGGTGAAAGCGCCTGGATGAACTGGTCCGGCATCCAAAAGGCGACGCCAAAGATACTGGCAGCCCCCGCCAGCGCCGAAGAAGTTGTGGCGCTGGTCCAAAGCGGCCCGATACCCATTCGCCCGGCGGGAAGCGGCCACAGCTTTTCGGCTTTATGTCCGTCCGAAGGGACAATGGTGGACATAGGTGCGTTTTCAGGGATCATAAGCCGTGATCCAACCACAAATATTGCGACGCTGGGAGCCGGGACCAAGCTGCAACAAGCCGCGCGCCTGCTCCATGAGCAGGGCCTCGCCTTTGCCAATTTGCCCGATATCGACGTGCAGACGCTCGCCGGCGGTTTCAGCACTGCGACCCACGGGACCGGGCGCAACATGACCGCGATACATGATTATGCGCGGGGCTTTGAACTGGTTACCCCGTCGGGTGATATTGTGCAGGCAAGCGCCGAGCAAAATGCGGATCTGTTTCAGGCGGGCAAGGTATCGCTCGGTGCTCTGGGAATAATCACCCGCTATGATCTACAGGTCGAGCCGGCCTTTAATCTGCACCGCCGCGTGAAACTGGTTAAAACGCAAGATATCCTCGACCAATATATGGGCCTCTCGGAACAGCACCGGAATTTTGAAGCGGTATTCTTCCCCAATACGGGTCATGGCGCCACCTTTACGCATGACAAATATGAAGGGCCTCTGTCGGGAGAAGAGCCAAGCGAAGACGATAATTTCCTCCAGGATCTAAAACAGTTGCGGGACACATTCGGCTGGTCATCCTGGCTCAGGCGCAAGATATTTGCAGCGTCGGTTGATCCTGAGGCCGGAGAAGATACCACCGATGCTGGCTGGAAATTGCTCGCGACCAGCCGCCCTTCCAAATTCAACGAAATGGAATATCATATTCCGCTGGAAAAGGGATTGCAGACATTGCGCACGGTGATCGCCAAGATGGAAAGCAGAAATGATGCCTTCTATCCCATTGAAGCACGGGTCACCGCACCGGACGATGCCTGGCTCAGCCCGTTCAACGATGGCCACCGGCTTTCGATCGCCATCCATGCTGATTCTTCAGAAAACTTCCAATATTTTTTCACCGAATTCGAACCGATATTCCGCGCCGCTGGCGGGCGTCCGCACTGGGGCAAATTGCACAGTCTTGGCGCGAAGGAATTGTCGAAGCTTTATCCAAAATTTGCCGCGTTCAATCAGCTGCGCAGGGAGCTTGATCCGACCGGAAAATTTGTAAATCCCTATCTCTCGAAAATCTGGGGAGAAGCCTAGCATGGCAAAATTGAGCCGCAGAAAAATGCTGGTTGGCGGAGCGGTAGTAGCGGGAGGAATGGCTTTGGCATTGGGACGAACATCGGATAAAAGCGGACCGCGGAGCCCGTATTTTCTCGCCATGCAAAAAGCATTGCGCGATGCGAATATTGCGCAGCCTACTCTAGTGATCGACCGGGCACGGCTCAATGCCAATATCGACCAACTCATGTCTGATTTGCCAGACGGCATGGGATACCGGATCGTTGCCAAATCACTGCCTTCGCTAGATCTGATTGGCTATATTCGGGAGCGCGCCGGCACCGACCGGCTCATGACATTCAATCTGCCAATGCTGATCGCGCTGAGCAAAGCCATGCCGGAGGCAAACCAGCTGATCGGCAAGCCAATGCCGGCGCAGGCCGTGAAAAACTATTTTACCGCGCTGCCACAGGATAAAGCGGAAGCGGCCAGCAAGGTTCAATGGCTGGTTGATACACCCGAACGGCTCGATCAATATGCCGCCATTGCCGACGCGCAAGGCGCTGATATGGCGATCAATCTCGAACTGGATGTTGGTCTGCACCGCGGCGGGATGGAACCCGGCGGCGCTCTGACCGGCATGATGGAAAAAATTCGTCAGTCAAACCGTCTGAGCTTTTCCGGTCTGATGGGTTACGAGCCGCATCTGTCCAAAATTCCTACGACATTGGGCTGGCGGGACCGGGCCAAAAACGGCGCATGGGAAATTTATGGTTCGGCCTTGGGCGCAGCAAAGCAGGTTTTTGGAGAGGCCATGGTCAAAGCAGCGACCCGCAACGCCGCCGGTAGCCCGACCTATCGGCTCTATAAAGATACCGATATTGCCAACGAAATCTCGGTCGGTTCGGCGCTGGTCAAGCCGACGGACTTTGACACGGATTTGCTCGAGCCGTTCACGCCCGCCGCTTTTATCGCCACGCCTGCTATCAAGGTGCTTGATGAGACGCAGTTACCGGTGATGGAATTTGCCGACGGCGCCAAACGCGCGCTCAATCCCAATCTCGACAAGACGGTCTTCATCTACGGGGGCAAGTGGATGGCACATCCCGAAGATCCGCCCGGGCTGCGCTATAACAGCACATTCGGCCGCTCCAGCAATCAGGAAATGCTGAACGGCGGCCCGGGTACCGACATCCGGCCCGATGATTTTGTCTTCCTGCGTCCTACGCAAAGCGAAGCCGTGTTCCTGCAGTTCGGAGATATCGCGATCTATGACAATGGCGTGATAGTCGACAGCTGGCCGGTGTTTCCGGCGAGCGCTTAACGGGCGGTTTTTCCGGATGGAGGAAGTCGGTCTCCAAAGACCAGACGCCAATATCTACTTTTCCGGTCCTTTGGGTGGCCGCAAACCATGGGCTTCCTCGCTCGCCATAATTGTTGAATTGTCGCAGACGCGGGCTAAGGTCGGGCAATGACCGATGATCCCATAATCCGCACATCCGCTTCTAGCCAGACCGGTCACCGGTTCCGCTATTATGATTTCGTGATGGCGGCCTTTGTTACCGT
>JBALUX010000198.1:0-4209 GCA_036963725.1 Parasphingorhabdus sp.
CGGCAGCCTATGTCGAATGCAAATCGGACGACGGCAAGGAATTTTACGGCGTCGGCATCAACAGCGATGTCGCACGGGCTTCGGTCGAAGCATTGCTCAGCGCCGTGAACCGGATTTAAGCGTTCGGTTAAAATAACAGTAGAATATGCCGCCGCATCGGGTAATGCGGTGGCATAATTTTTCAAATCGGGGTTATCATGACTTTACCAGCCATTTTTGACAATCTTCGCCTGCCGCTTATCGGATCACCACTTTTCATCATTTCCGGACCGGAACTGGTCATAGCGCAGTGCAAAGCGGGCATCGTCGGCAGCTTCCCTGCCCTCAACGCCCGCCCTCAGACAATGCTCGACGAATGGCTCCACCAGATCACCGAGGAACTGGCGGCATGGAACCGGGATAATCCGGACAAACCGGCGGCCCCTTTCGCGGTTAACCAGATCGTCCACAAGTCCAACGATCGTCTTGATCAGGACATGGCGACCTGCGCGAAATGGAAAGTTCCGATCGTCATTACCTCGCTAGGTGCGATTGAAGACCTGAACACGGCCGTGAAAGGCTGGGGTGGCATCACCCTGCATGACATCATCAACAACCGCTTCGCGCACAAGGCGATCGAAAAGGGCGCTACCGGCCTTATTCCGGTTGCCGCTGGCGCAGGCGGTCATGCCGGCACTTTATCCCCGTTCGCCTTGATGCAGGAAATCCGCGAGTGGTTCGATGGCCCGGTTGCTCTTTCCGGTTCGATTGGCAACGGCGCATCCATATTGGCGGCGCAAGCTATGGGCGCTGATCTCGGCTATGCCGGATCGGCCTTTATCGCCACAAAAGAGGCCAATGCAGACCAAGGTTATAAAGACGGCATTGTCGAAGGCAAAGCTGCCGACATCGTCTATTCCGACCTCTTTACCGGTGTGAAGGGCAATTATCTGCGCCAGTCTATCGAGAGCGCAGGCCTGGACCCCGACAATCTTCCGCAAGGCGATTATAAAACCATGAATTTCGGTTCCGGTGGCAATACCGAGAAGAAAGCTTGGAAAGACATCTGGGGCTGCGGCCAGGGCATTGGCCTGATCAATGACGTGATGAGCGTTCAGGACATGGTTGACCAGTTCACCAGGGAATATCGCGACGCCCGCGAAAGCCTCAAAACCCGGTTCAACTATTAGAGCCTGATCTCTCCGGAGATTTCCCGCCGACTAGTTAATCCGCACTGGCCGCAACGGGCTGAGAGGCTGGCGAAGCTGCCGGTAGATAAATCGGTCCGTCGCTGCCCAGCGCAATCCGTCCGCCGACCAGTCCGACGAACAGCACAAGAATCACCAGCCATATAAAAAATATGCCGCTGGTGATTCGCCAGTTTCTGGGCGGAAGTCCCTGAACCAGAAATGTCACGATACCCGCTACATTGATGCACACCAGGTTGGTCGCGAGCAAGAACAGCGCCTTGAAACCCAGCATTTCTTCACCACTGCCAAAGAACAACCCGGCTGCAGCGATCGGCGGGACCAGCGCGACTGCTATCATGACGCCAACCAGCGACAGCGAAGCGCCCTGACTGAACGCGAGGACGCCAGCGGCGCCGCAGGCCAGGGCCAGAGCGATATCGGCGGGGTGCACGATGGTGCGGTTCCTGAGTTCCGGCACCAGCGGATTGACCTCGATGAACATGCCCAACACATAAGTGAAAAGCAGTGCAGCCAATATCCCCGTGACCAGCGTGATGATTGCCTTGCGACCGAGCGCCTTGTCTCCCACCGTTGCTGCCATGGCCATCGCCATGGTCGGCCCCAGAAGCGGCGCTATGATCATCGCGCCAATGACCACCGCAGTCTGGCCGCTGCGCATGCCCAAGGCCGCGATCAGCGCGGACAATATCACCGTCAGCAGATAATTGGGCCGCAGTTCTAGACTGGCTTCGATATCGTCATAAAGTTCGTTGGTGCTGATCCGGTCGCGCGTGAAAAACACTTCCAGCTTGCTCGGCGGCTTCCGGTTGCTAGCCGAGGGAGCGACTTCCTCCAGCTCCGGAATTTCCGGCAACACCGCCTCGACCTGCAGAACAAGAACCGAAAAGCCCTCGATCCCTTTGAAATTACCGTCCAGATCGGCAATCAGCGGTTCAATCGAACGGCTTGGCACGACGCAGGAATATTTCTCGAGGCCATCCGGTACCGGTTCCTGCCAGAAACGGCTGCAATGTTTTGCAATTATGACTTTCGCCTGCGGCACTTCGGCGTCCGGGACGATTATTTCAACCAGCCTTGCCGACATAGTCTGTTCCTTCCGCTTGCGAGACGATTGCAAGTCCCGGCAATGCTACATTTCGCCGCGCTCGCGGCGAAGAGCGAACCATTTTTCGACATTGCGGTTATGCTCTTCCAGTGTGTTGGCAAAGACATGGCCGCCCTTGCCGTCGGCGACAAAATAAAGCGCTTCGGTTTTCGCAGGGTTGAGCACGGCCTCGATCGACAAGCGACCGGGATTGGCAATCGGCCCTTTCGGCAGGCCGACCATCGCATAGGTATTATAGTCGTTGACCTGTGCGATCTCGGATTGCCTGATGCGGCGGCCAAGAGGTTTTCCCTTGGTAATCGGATAGATGATCGTCGGGTCGGCCTGCAGCATCATATTCTTGCGAACGCGGTTGCCGTAGACACCGGCCACAGTGCGACGTTCCCTCGCCAATGCGGTCTCTTTTTCGACAATGGCTGCGAGAGTGATTGCTTCGTGGGGCGTTTTTACGACGCTCGCCTTGGAACGCTTTGGCCAAAGCTCGGCGATCGTATCCTTCATCGCCTTTTGCATCCGCTCGACCACGGCAGCGCGTTGCTCGCCGCGTTCAAAACTGTAGCTGTCCGGCAGGATAGAGCCTTCTGGCGGGACCGGAATCTCGCCTTTCAGCAGCTTCTCGGCCATCAGCTTTTCGTAAACGATGATCGACGGCGTGCCTTCCGGAACGGTTATCAGACGTTGCACCGCCTTACCGCCCTGCAGAATATCGAGAATTTGCGCGTTGCTGGCACCTGCGGGAATTTCAAATTCTCCGGCCTTGATCGGTTCGGATCCGCCGAGGATCTTTGCCCGCGTCAGGAAATCATCAGCGGATTCGATAACGCCTTCCGATTCCATGGTCTGCGCCGCCATGGCGAGACTGGAACCGGACTTGATCAAAAGCGTCCGCTGCTCTTCCAGCGGTCCGCTGGCGTTCCAGCCGTAGAGGAAGTTCCCCGCCAGCAGGACTGCTATGACCGCCGCTGCCACCAATATCAGGCAACCGAGACGGCGCATGATATTAGATGGCCTTCATGATGATGCTGGCATTGGTTCCGCCAAAGCCGAAGCTGTTGCTGAGCACAGCCTTCACTTCCCGCTTTTTCGCGAAATGCGGCACCAGATCCACGCCTTCACATCCTTCATCGGGATCGTCGAGATTGAGCGTCGGTGGCACAATCTGGTCGCGCAGGGCCAATATACTGAAAATGCCTTCAACCGCGCCAGCGCCGCCAAGCAAATGGCCGATCGCCGATTTGGTCGAGCTCATCGACATGGTCTTGAGATCATCGCCAAACAGCCGCTTGATCGCTGCCAGCTCGATTGTGTCTGCCATCGTCGACGTGCCGTGCGCGTTGACATAATCGATATCCGCGGTGGTCAGGCCCGAGCGCTTGAGCGCCATCTCCATCGAGCGGTAAGCTCCGGTGCCGCCTGGATGCGGTGCGGTCACATGATAGGCGTCGCCCGACATGCCGTAGCCGACAACTTCGCAATAGATTTTGGCGCCACGCGCCTTGGCATGTTCATATTCTTCCAGACAAACGACACCTGCGCCCTCGCCCATCACAAAACCGTCGCGGTCCTTGTCATAGGGACGGGATGCCGCTGTAGGATCATCGTTGCGCTTGGTGGACAGCGCCTTCGCTTGCGCAAAGCCGGCGATGCCAATCGGACAGATGGTCGCTTCCGCACCACCGGCCAACATGACATCGGCATCATCCAGGGCAATCATGCGTGCGGCGTCACCAATGCTGTGGGCGCCGGTCGAGCAAGCAGTCACAACAGCGTGATTCGGCCCCATCAGACCATATTTGATCGAAACCTGACCGGAAATGAGGTTTATCAGACGTCCGTGGACAAAATGCGGGCTGACCCGGCTTGGTCCGCGTTCGTATAATACGATCGATTCTTTTTCGATTCCCGGTAATCCGC
>JBALUX010000199.1:0-4176 GCA_036963725.1 Parasphingorhabdus sp.
GTAAGAAATATAGCGCACCAAATCGAAAGTGCTGCCCAGAGACGACGAGGTGCCGGAAGTCCAGCTATGGTTTGGGCTCCGTCCGGTCTATTTGGCGGCCGCCCTTGGGGCGTCCCATCTTTCGCAATCATGTCTTTTGTTGCTTTTGGTCTTTCGCCCAACCTGTGGCACTCCCTACTCAATATGGCGGTCCCCGTGGCGTCAGCCGTGAAGTAGGAAGCAAACGGGAGGATCTGTTCCGTTTGCCTTCAGAATATATAGAATAAACTGAAAATAGACCTGCGGGTTTCAGCAGAAGGTACTCAGGGCGAACGACAGCTGGTTTTTCTGTCCTTCGCCCTGAGTACCAGCCTGATGATCGGCTTCTCTCGGGTCGCCTGGCGTAACGTTCTAAGTGGGGTCAAGCCGATCAGGGAGCACCCCTTGGCGCGTTACATCTTGAGAATGGCCTTAATCGCGTTACCGGACACTTCGGTGTCCTCGACTGCCTGATTAATCTGATCGAAATCGTAGAACGTGCAGAGCCGTTCGAACGGGAACAGACCGGCTTCGTGCATGGCAATCAATTCAGGAATGAAGACCTGCGGAGTGCTGGAACCTTCAACAACCCCGCGCAATTTACGGCCGAAAAGCATGTTGTTCATGTCAAGCGAGAATTCGGTGCCCAGCTTTGCCCCCCCAACCACGGCAGTTTCACCCATGGTATGGGTACTGTCGACTGCGCTACGCAAAACTTGCGGGATTGCGGTGGTATCGATCGCATAGTCCACACCGCTACCGGTCAGGGCGATGATAGCTTCCTGGGCATTTGTGGTGTTGGCGTCAATAATGTCGGTCGCACCAAGTTCACGGGCCAGTTCGAGACGCGTGAGGTTGCGATCAACCGCTATAATCCTGAGACAACCCGATGCCTTCGCGGCCATCAGTGCGCTAAGACCAACCGAGCCGACGCCGAAGATCGCGATCGAAGAACCGGGGGCAGGCTGCAATGCATTGAGGACTGCGCCCGCGCCGGTCTGAATTCCGCAGCCAAGTGGGCCGAGAAGCTCAATCGGTGCGGAATCCGCAACCTTGACGCAATTTTTTTCCGTTGCGATCGAGTAGGTCGCGAACGAGGACTGCCCGAAGAAGCACGCATTCACCTCTTCTCCGTTGCGCCTGATCGGGGTCGATCCATCGAGCCTGCGGCCCATGAAATTGAGTGGGAAGAGGCTGGGGCAATAGGCCTGGTGACCCTTCATGCATGATGGGCAGGTTCCGCAATAGCTGAAGGACAGTACTACCTTGTCGCCAGGTTTGACTGTTGTGACGCTACGCCCAATCTTTTCGACAACGCCCGAGCCTTCATGGCCGAGCACGGCAGGAAGCGGGGTGGGATAATATTGGTCGCGGACGGTAAGATCGGTGTGGCACATCCCGGCCGCCGTAATCTTGACGAGAACCTCGTCGTCGCGCGGTTCTTCGATGTCGACGTTATCTAGGACAAATTGTCCGCCTTGGCTTTCAATGATTGCGGCATAGGCTTGCATATTCAGTCTCCCTTTTGTGCTTTTGGTCGCGCACTTAACAGAAAAAATACAGGTTCTTGTCTTGCGTCACTCGCGCATCGATCAGCAGCTTGCGCCGGAACACCTGGAAGCCATCGCCGACCCGGCGCAGCTTATCCTCACGCCCCAGCGTATGAACGGTCATTTCAAGTTGGCGGCGATTGCGATATATGGCCACGTTTGAATAAACGTCGAACTCGCCATCGCCCGCATCGAAAGCTTCGACGTTGCTGACAAAGTACCGTATTTTTGAGGGCGGATCTTCCATCCATACAGTGCCGGAATAGAGCCGCTCTACGCGTTGCTTGAGTTCGCCATAATCGTCATTATAAATCGCAGCATCGTCGGGGGTCGGGTCGGGGCGACGGTCGCGGATCAAGCGTTGTTCATAAATCGGCATCCAGTAATGGATGTCTTCGGCGACCATTTCCGTTAACCACTCTCGGTATTGCCCGTTCTGCAGCAGCCGGACTTCGGCACGATAATGCATTTCGATTGCAGATTGGACATCCAATCCCGCTAAAGTCTGTTTAACCGACATAAACTCTCCGGCATTCGCTACGTTTGAAAAAAGTTTGCGACCTATTCGGCTGCATCAATTTTGTCGGTCCAGTAATCTCGATTGGTGAAAATCGAATCCCAGGTGTCGTCGTTTGCCTTCACCGTTTTCCAATCGGGTGCATCCAGCATTTCCTTCCAGAAGCGATAGAAGCCGCGATGGGATGTTTCGCCGATGAAGCTGGATCCAACAATCCCCGGAAAAACCGGGTGCGGACCTTCGAAGCCGACACCCATGCTGGAGTCGATCCGGCCGTCGCGGGTGATGGTTCCGCGGTTGACATGGGTGGCCGATGACATGTTCTCGCCATCGTCGCTTTCCAGCGTTCCGGCGGTGCCGAAACTCCGGCTGGCTTCGCGCTGGATGCTGCTCTTCGTTTCAGCGTCGGCGTCACGTGGCACCATCGTGTAGGTCCACACTTCAATCTCGTGCGGGCCACGCGGATGCCAGACCTTGAACGTATTGGTACCGTAAAGGAACGAGCAGCTAGGGAAGATCGAGCAATTCCAGTGGCCAACATAAAGTTCTTCACGCTCCAGTCCGAACTTTCGGCCAACTTCAGCGCGGGTGTCGGCAAGGTATTTTGCCCAGCCATCGCGCTTGACGTGGATCGCCGCGGCGGCATTGTTGATCACTCCGAAGCCATGCCCGTGCCGGGTCGTGAACTGATAGCCCAGATTTTCAAAGGGCAGGTCCGCCCGGTTCCCGGCCAGACCGGCAAGTTCGCCGCCGATCCCGGCCAGGGCGCCGGCGTGGGTCCAGCCGACATGGTAGCCATCGCCGACGAAATTCTCAGTCGGCACTTTCCAGTTGCAGGCCAAAATGCTTTTCATCGGCGGACCCAGCAGCTCCAGCCCGCCTCCGGCACCTTCCCAGATCGTATCGAGATACCAGCGAAATTCGCCCAGATATTCCTCCAGGCCCGGAGCGTCAGCATCGCCGCAGCCGAAAATGAAGCCCTTGTAAGTCTCCACCCGGACGTGCTTGGCGCCGAGTTGCTCTTTATCGAGCTGTCCATGGTAGCACCGCGTTTCGAGCGGGACATCGACCAGACTGCCGTCCTGACCGTAAACCCAGCCGTGGTAGTTGCAGACGAACGCCTTGGCATTGCCGCTGTCGGCATGGCAAATCTGGTTGCCCCGGTGCGTGCACGAATTGATGAACGCCCGGAATGAGCCATCTTGCTGATGCGACAGGATGACTTTGTCTTCGGCCATATAGGTGGTGATGAAATCGCCGGGCTTGGGAAGGAGCGACTCGTGGCCCAGAAACAGCCACGAGCGCGCAAAAATACGCTCGAGCTCAAGATCATAAACGTCCTTGTCCCAGAAAATCTCGCGCGACTGATTCGATTCGGCATTGTCGACAAGGTTGGGGATTCCAGACATACTTCTCTCCGTACTGCTCTCTTGGCTTGAACCTGGCAAGTTCAGGCACTATAGGCAATGCGATGCACTATATGCAAAAAATTGAGCTTGCGCAAGAGCAGTTCGGCCTATTTGGATCTTGGTTTTGAGCACGCTTGTCCGTGGCTTCTGTGCGTGGCGAGAGGTGCGATCGGCGGTCTGGAACTCGCCAACCTTGCTGCTTTGCCTGGCATCCTTCTTCTGGGCCTTGAACCCGATTGTCGGCCGCGCAACGCGCGACTTGATCTCGCCCCTGTCGCTTGCATTTTGGAGATGGGTGGTTGCTTTTCTGTTCGTGCTTCCTTTCGCCTGGCGACATATCAGGGGCGATAGGCAGACCCTGCGCGAATCATGGCCGGGGCTTGTGCTGCTCGGTTTTTTTGGTGTCGGGCTGTTTAGCTATCTCGTCTATTCGGGCCTGCAGTATACTACCGCAACCAACAGCCTGATGCTGCAAGCCATCATGCCGATCATGACGATGGTGATACCTGCGGTTGTGTTTGGGGAGCGGTTGCGTCCACTTCTTGCTCTCGGCGCCGGACTATCGTTTGCGGGGGTCGTGTGGATCGTCACTAAAGGGCATCCGCTTGCCCTGCAATGGAGCGCACTCAACCGCGGGGATTTGCTCGCCGTGACAGCTGTATTCCTTTATTCGGCCTACGCC
>JBALUX010000200.1:0-4154 GCA_036963725.1 Parasphingorhabdus sp.
GGGGCCGCACCATTCTGCCCAGAAATCGACGAGCACGGGGCCGTCTGCCTTCAGGACGTCACCTTCAAAACTTGCGTCGGTAATTGCTTTGGTAGCCATAACGAATCTCCAATTGTTCAGAACCTATTTAGGTATGGACGGCTCCCTGCTCAAGCGCGGTAGCGGAAAGGATTTTCATATCGGCTCAAAGCCGGGCTTGTGCCGGTCGATCAGATCGGGAGAAAGCTCCAGCATTTGCGGGCCGTGCGAGTAGAGCAACCCGGCCTTGATCGGGCGATCCGGGAAGATTTTCTCCAGCGCGGCGACATAGGCCGCCATCTGCCGCAGATAGGCGACGGGCGCTTGTTCGGCATCGTCAGGCACCCGGCGGCCGGTTTTGAAATCGACGACATAGATATGATCATCGGTAATCAGCAAGCGGTCGACCGTACCGGAAATGACATGTTCGCCGACAACCGCGGCTATCGGCGCTTCTGCAAGGCTTTCCGGAGCAAATAGAGCGGACCAGACCGGATTGTCCATGACCGCCTGAACCGTCTTGATGATCTCTGCGCGGCGCGCCGGATCGGTGATCTGCTTCTGCTTTTCCAGCCAGCGGTCGGCGACATCCATCCGGCGCTCCGGTTCGATATTGGGCAATCGCTGGAACAGGCTATGCAGCAATATACCGCGTTCGGCAGCATCGCGCATAGTCAGATCCGGCGGCGGATTGCTGGCGTCATCGGGGCCGAGATGCGAGGGGGTCAGAGGGCGCGGCGGGCGCGATTCTTCCGGTGCCGCCCGGAATAGCCAGTCTGGTGGCGGCGCTTGGCCGACATTCTGATCAATGCCAACATCAACGGCAGGCGCTATCACGGGCTTGTTCTGGCTCTCTGTCCGATATTCCCGAACCGCGAACCAGTCCGGGTCTTCCCGCCAGTCACAGCCTAATGCCATCAGCCCGCGCTCCATCGCGCCATACCAGCTCAGCTCCGGAACTTCACCTTTCGCTCGTGGCCCCAAAACGCCGGCAACCACCAGATGTTCTTCCGCCCGGGTCATCGCGACGTAGAGCAGCCGCCAATGTTCCTCCATCGCGACCTTGTCAGCATAAGCGGCATGTTCCGCTAATATCCCGACACGCTCTGCCTTGCGGACCGGGACAACCGGATATTCCAGTTCGCGATCGGTCCCTTCGCCCAGTTTGATAGCGAAGCCGCCGCTTTTCTTGCTCGCTGGATCAAAGGTCGCATTGGCGAGGATCACCAGGGGCGCCTGCAATCCCTTCGCGCCGTGCACGGTCATCAGCCGCACTTCATTGCCGCCTTCGACCTGCTCGCGCTTGATTTCGACATCGCCGCGGTCGAACCAGTCGAGAAACCCCTGCAGGGTCGGGATATGGTCCCGCTCGAAAGCCAGGGCGGTCGCCAGCAATTCGTCGAGCGGGTCGACCGCCGCATGGCTAAGCCGGGACAACAATTTGCGCCTGCCCTGCATCGGGCCGGACAATATCGTTTCGAGAAATTGGTAAGGCGTGTTGAAATCGGCCATTGCCAGCAGCTGCTGCAGTGGTTTGATATGGTCGGCCAGGCCGTCCTGCCTTCGCAAGAACTCCCAGAGGCTTTTCTCTTCATTCTCCTTGCAGCGATGACCGCGGGCCAGCAGATCCTCCTGGCTCCAGCCGAGCAGCGGCGACACCAACAGGCTGGCGAGATTGAGATCGTCATTGGGCTGCAGCACGAAGCGGATCGCCGCGAGCAGATCCTGCACCACCAGCGGCTGGTTCAGGCGGATACGGTCGATCCCGGCGACCGGAACCTTTTCGGCAAACAGGCGAGCGACGATCAGCGCGCTCAGCTCGTCGCGCTTGCTCACCAATATCAATATATCCTTGGGTTGCAGCGCCCGGTTTTGACGATCCAGCCAAAGCGGGTTTTCCGGCGACAGCCATTGCTTGATCTGCACCGCCAGCTGCTGGGCGAAGACTCGCTTTTCCTCGCTGGCCCAGGACTCCTCATCCTCGTCATCACCGTCGCTGGTGTTGGCGATCGGCTTCCACAAAGTCACGCTGCCGCTGGAGTCGAGATAATTGCTGCGATGATCTGGGATTTTCTCGTCGAGACCCAGTTGCTCGTGGCTAAGCTGTTCCAGCGTTGCATCGACAACCTTCAATATCGGCGGTGTGGAACGGAAACTGCGATCCAGCGACAGGTCGCCGAACGGCTTTTCCGATGCCTCTGCCAGAGCGAAAAACTCGGTTCGCGCATTGGCATAATTATGCGGACTAGTGCCCTGAAATCCGAAGATCGCCTGTTTGAAATCGCCGACGGTGAACAATGTCCGGTGCCGTTCGGGCTCCACGCCCATGCCGGCAAAAAATTCACCAGCCAGCGCCCGGACAATATCCCATTGCGCGACATTGGTGTCCTGCGCCTCGTCGATCAAGATGTGATCGGTGCGCTGGTCGAGCTTGTAGCGAATCCAAGCCGCCATATCGCTTTTCTGCAACAGCCGTGCGGTCATCCGGATCATATCGTCAAAATCGACGACGCCGTGCAGCCTTTTGGCATCGGCATAGCGATGGTAGAAAGCGCGTCCGGCTTCCAGCGCTCCTGCGAACAGGTCGGCATATTCGAACAGGACCGCCTTTTCGAGCAGGCCGTTGCTCCATTCGAACAGGGAACCGGCAATGAAATCATAGTCCGGCAGGGCTTTGAGCAACCCCTTGGTGGGTTTTGGCGGTGCGCCGGTGGTCTTGGTTGCCCAGGCTAGATGAACATCGGCCAAGCCAGCAGCGCGCTCCTGCGGATTGAGGGTCAGCCAGAGGCGAATCGCGAGCTGCCGTTCCTGCTCCTTCTTGCCACCGGATTCCGCCATCGCATCGCGCAACAGGGTGATTGCCCGGAGGTCGATTGCTTCGTCGCTGCATCGGCTCGCCAGCCACGACTGCGCATCGCCGTCAATTGGCAGTCCCAGCAGGCCGCGAACAAAGGGCAATATGCCCGTGGCCAGCCCTTCCATCGCATCGGCTTTGGCCGCGCAGGCCATGAGAAATTGTTCGGTCGCCTCTTCGCCCATCCGCACGCTCAGACGCTGGATTGCCTCGATGATCTGCGGACGCCCGCCCTGTTCTTCCTCAAGAAGCAGATCGCCGAGAGCCTCACGCGCCAAAATTTTCTGGTCGCGAGCCTCGATCGGCTTGAACATCGAAGCGATGCCGGCCTCTTCCGGGAAGGAGGCAAGCAAGGACTGGCAGAAGCCGTGGATCGTCATGATCCTGAGGCCACCACCTTGCGCATCGAGGACCTGGGCGAATAAGGTCCGCGCGCGGGCTCTGGTCTCGGGTCCGGTCGGTGCGCCGATGGCGCGAAGATCGTTTTCCAAAAGCGTGTCGTCCATCCGCACCCAGGCGGCCAGTTGCCGGTTGATCCGTTCCGCCATTTCCGCCGCGCCCGCCTTCGTGAAGGTCAGGCAGAGAATATGCTCGGGGTCGACCTTTTCCGTCAGCAGCAGACGGAACACCCGCGCGGTCAGGACCTGGGTCTTGCCGGTACCGGCCGAAGCGCTGAGCCATATATTGGTCTCGGGCTCGACCGCGTCGATCTGCCGGTCCTTGAGCGGAAAGATTTTTGGCTTGTCGCTACTCATCGTCAGCCATTTCTGCCGGTGCACGGCCGTACCATTCCTCAAGCCGCATCAACTGGTCATAGTCGGCATAGCGGGCATATTCCGGATGCAGCTTGGCGGTCATCGGCTCGGTGCCCTTGAGATATTGATCGGCCGCCTCGTTGAACCGGGCCACGGCGTGGTCGACCATGGCATCTGCCGCGATGATATTGTCGCCGCGCCCTTTTGTCGGCGAGCGAATATAGCCGAAATCGTCAGTACCGCCCTTTTTCGCGAGAGACCAATATTCGAAGGCGACCGCCTCCCCTTCGATATTCTTGAAGCCGCCCAGTTCGGCGATGGCAGCGAGCAGGCCCAGCTGAAGATTATACCCTTCGGCCACCGCCTTGTTGCTCGGCGCGCCGCCGGTCTTGTAATCGACAATCGCGAGACCACCATCGGGCATTCGATCGATGCGATCGGCGATGCCGGAGAGTTCGATACCGGCGATCTCGGCCTTGCCGTAAATTTCCGAGGCCAGCGGTTCGCGGCCGGCCTTGCCACTTTCG
>JBALUX010000201.1:0-4122 GCA_036963725.1 Parasphingorhabdus sp.
TCTCGCTGGGCGAGATAGTCGACGAGGCCGCGCGCGCACCCGTCAGAAACAGCTTGCTCTGGTATCGCCTGGCCTGTTTCCTGCCCCGCCAATTGCCTGCCAGCGCATTGGCCAGCGATTCACCGGCCAATGCACAGCAGGCGCGGAGCGATTATCAGATGGTGCTCAACGATCTAGGCAACTGCCCGAGATCACGCCAGCCCTGACCTAGCCGAACTAGTACTGGTATTCGCCCAAGGCGGCGCTAATAAGGCGCCAACAATCTCACCTGAATCGCAAAGAGGCTTATCACCATGACTGCTCCGCTACGCATCGCGCTCGCCGGACTGGGCACCGTCGGGACCGGCGTTATCCGGCTCATCGAAGAAAATGGGGCAATGATCACGCAACGGGCCGGCCGGCCTATTATTGTCACCGCCGTTTCTGCCCGTGACCGCAATCGCGACCGCGGCGTCGATCTGGCTCCTTATATATGGTGTGACAAAACCGAAGACCTTGCGTCGCAAAATGATGTCGATTGCGTGGTCGAACTGATCGGCGGATCGGACGGCACGGCACTGGAGCTGGCCCGCAAGAGCCTGGCCTCTGGCAAGTCTTTCGTCACCGCCAACAAGGCAATGATCGCCCATCACGGCATGGAACTGGCCAAGGCCGCGGAGACCGCGAATCTTTCGCTGCGTTATGAAGCTGCTGTTGCCGGCGGGATCCCGGTGATCAAGGGATTGCGCGACGGCGCCTCGGCCAACCGGATCGAGCGCGTTTATGGCATTCTTAATGGCACCTGCAATTATATCCTCACCGCAATGGAAAAACACGGCCACGCCTTTGACGATGTGCTGAGAGAAGCGCAGGAAATCGGCTATGCCGAAGCCGATCCCAGCTTTGACATCGACGGTGTCGATGCCGCCCACAAGCTCGCCATATTGGCGGCTCTGTCGTTCGGCAAGGCACTCGACTTCGACGGCGTGGAAATTGACGGCATTCGGCACATCATGGCGGCAGACATCGGTCAGGCCAAGGCTTTGGGCTATCGCATCCGCCTGCTAGGCATGGCCCGCATCGACGACGGAAAACTGTTCCAGCGGGTCAATCCCTATCTGGTGCCCGAAAGCCATCCGCTGGCCCATATCGAAGGCTCCACCAATGCTGTGGTCGCCGAGGGCAATTTCTCCGGTCGCCTGATGTTTCAGGGTGCCGGTGCCGGCGAAGGGCCGACCGCTTCCGCCGTCGTCGCTGATCTGATCGATATCGCGCGGGGCGATGCCGGCACGGTTTTCGCCGCGCCCGCCAGCAAAATGGAACCCTGCGAGCGCGCCGAGAGCGGCAACCGGATCGGCAAAAGCTATGTCCGTTTCATCGTTGCCGACAAGCCTGGTGTATTGGCTGAAATCACCGCTGCCATGCGCGACGCCAATGTGTCGATCGAAAGCCTGATACAGACGGCGAAAACCGATGAAGGCTCCGTGTTGATCTCTATGGTCACCCACGACAGTCGCGAACGGAACGTCTCGGAAAGCCTAGCTGCCCTGTCCAGTTCGACCAGTCTGCAAGCAGCTCCCGTCGTGATGCATTTGCTTAGCGATCAGGACTGAATCAGTCTCCGGTCAGGACACCATCACGATATTGCTGTTGGTAATCTTCGGTCGGGACCTCATCCGTTTCAAGACCAGCGACCTTTTGTAGCCCCTCCAGGATCCGTCCGCTCGTCCCATTGCCAACAACGGATTTTAGCCGTTCGATAGAACAGTTGCTATCCTGTAGCGAAACTCCGCAACTCCCTGAAGCCACTCGGGAGGAATCCGCTGCTGGAATTTCTCCACGCTGCGGTCCACCATTTCGATTTGGCCCGGCCAATTCTGGAAACGGCAACCGTTGCAACCGATCAATCTCGGGAAGGCCGCAAACGACAATTTCGTCGCTGGAACGATAGAGAAGGCAGCCATCAGCATCGACCGCAACCATTTGTCTCGCATTTTCCATCATTTGGGCGGTCCGGTCTTGAGCCAGGTCAATTTGACCGTAAGCTGCAGACGGCATCACCAAAAGGATAAGAAGAACCTGTCTCGACATTGCAATATCGCTCCCCTATCGAGAGTCCAAATTTGCACCTTATAGAAGGACTAATCGAGAATATGCCACAAGCAAGCGACATATTGGACCGCGTACTGGTTATGGAAATGGTACGCGTTACCGAAGCGGCAGCCATTTCGGCGGCCAATCTGATCGGCCGCGGCGACGAGAAAGCAGCCGATGCTGCTGCCGTGGAAGCGATGCGCGCTGCGCTGAACGAGCTGGACATATGCGGTACTGTCGTCATCGGCGAAGGCGAACGCGACGAAGCTCCGATGCTGTTTATCGGCGAGAAAGTCGGACGCGGCTGCGAAGGCGATTCTCCCGCTATTGATATCGCGCTCGATCCGCTCGAAGGCACGACGATCACCGCCAAGGCTGGTGCCAATGCGCTGGCCGTTCTCGCCATCGCGGAAAAAGGCAATCTGCTGAACGCTCCCGATGTCTATATGGACAAGCTGGCCGTTGGCCCCGGCTATTCGCCTGGCATCATCGATCTCAACAAGTCGGTCACCGAAAATGTGACCGCCGTCGCCAAGGAAAAAGGCGTCGAGCCATCCGAAATTATCGTCTGCGTTCTGGATCGGCCGCGGCACGACAAGATCATCGCCGAATTGCGCGGCATCGGCTGCGGAATCATGCTGATCCCGGACGGCGATGTTGCTGGCGTGATTGCCACAACCGACGAAGATACGACCGTTGATATGTATATGGGCAGCGGTGGCGCGCCGGAAGGCGTTCTCGCGGCGGCTGCGCTGCGCTGCGTTGGCGGCCAGTTCAAGGGCCGTCTGTTGTTCCGCAATGATGACGAACGTCAGCGCGCCTATAAATGGGGCATTGAAGATCTCGACAAAATTTATGATCTGAAAGAACTGGCCAAAGGCGATGTGATTTTTGCCGCGACCGGCGTTACCCATGGTTCCCTGCTCGAAGGCGTCAAGAAATTGCGCGGCGGCAAGATGACCACGGAAAGCGTTGTCATGCGCGCTTCTTCCGGCACCGTGCGCTGGGTGAAGAGCGAACATCGCCAGAGCTGACTATGAACATCGCAGGCCTTCTGACGCTAAAGCGCGTTGCGTCACAGGCCAGATGGGCGATTCTCGCCTTGCCATGGCTGATCGCCGGGTGCGTGACACCGGTCGAATATGGGGAAATTCCGCATTCGGACTATGTCGCACCCGAGCGATGCAATCCGGCGGCGAGTGATCAGGTCGACAGCAACGACAAGCCGCTTTTCTTTGTCACCAGCCGGCTACCGAACTGCCTCACCGAGAATATCAGCCTGCTCAATCATCGCGGAGACAAAGTGCGCTATGGCCGCTTTGCCGGACCGCGAGACGTCGAGCGGGAACCGGGCAAGACTGTCCGCACCATTCCCCTCGCCTTCTCCGATTCGCAGCAATGGTGGACAAATCTCGGCGGCAAGATGAAAGCGGCCGACGGACGGGTATTGCTCTATGTCCACGGCTATCGGGAAACATTCTTCTCAAGCTCGCGCGACACGGACCAGATTGCACGACTGGCCAATTTCACCGGTCCGGCGATCCAATATAGCTGGCCCTCGCAGGGTGCGCTGCTCAAATATCCGGTTGATGAAACCAATATGTACTGGGATGAACGCAATTTTCGCAAATTCCTGATGCAATTGGCGCAGCTCGAAACGACCAAGGAAATCATCCTCATTTCCCACTCGCTTGGCGCGCGGCTGGTTCTGCCATCGGTTGAATATGTCGATCGCAACGTCTCCAACGGCGATTCGAGCGTTATTTCCAACATCATTCTCGTCTCGCCGGATGTCGACACCCAGGATTTCGAGCGCGATATTGCCGAAGAAATACTCTCCGACCGGCGGGTCCGGAACGACCGGCGGATCACCGTTTACGCCTCCATCAAGGATCGCGCCCTGTCACTGTCCGACGGCATCCACGGCTATCCCCGGCTGGGCTATCCGCGATGCTTCGATCCGTTCAAGGCTGCCGATCTCAAGGCGCAAAATCTTCCTGAACGCTGCTATGCAAAACATCCCCAATATGCAGAGGCCGTCGACAAGGC
>JBALUX010000202.1:0-4107 GCA_036963725.1 Parasphingorhabdus sp.
GGTTTCCTGCATGAACCCGAAATGGAGGATGAGGCGATAGAAGCCATGACCGAGATCCTTCACTTCGCAGCGTTTGTGCGCCGAAACCGTGGGGACATCCTTGATGTTGACGGTCAGGATGACCACTCGCTCGTGAATGACCTTGTTATGCTTGATATTGTGCAGCAGCGCCGACGGAACACCGGCCGAAGAAGACGCCATGAAAATTGCCGTGCCGGGCACCCGCGTCGCGCTGTTTGCGGCGGACTTGGTGAATATTTCGATCGGCATGGCTGCTTCGGCCATATTCTTGCGCATGATCTGCCGCCCTTTGGCCCAGGTCGTCAGGATGATGAAGGCGACGCCGCCAACTGCCAGCGGGAACCAGCCGCCATCGGGAACCTTGGTCAGGTTGGCGGCAAAATAAGCGCCGTCGACGATGAAGAATACTGCCAGCAACGGGATGGTGATCCAAAGCTTCCATTTCCACAGCACGATCATCACAATCGCCAGCAGGCAGGTGTCGATGAACATCGCGCCGGTAACCGCAATACCGTAAGCCGAGGCCAGATTGCTCGAGCTCTGGAAGGTCAGCACCAGCAGGATGACCGCAATCATGATCGCCCAGTTGACGAACGGGATGTAAATCTGGCCGGCTTCCGACGCACTGGTATGCTTGATCGTCAGGCGCGGAATGAAGCCAAGCTGGATCGCCTGGTGGGTGACCGAGAAGGAGCCCGAAATCACGGCCTGGCTGGCGATGAAGGTCGCCATTGTTGCCAATATCACGAGCGGCAGGCGCAGCACTTCGGGTGCCATGATGAAGAACGGGCTTTCAATGGCTGCGGCTGCGCCAGCGGCATCGAGCGACAGGATCATCGCGCCCTGTCCGAAATAGTTGCAGAGCAGAGCCGGCATGACAAAGCCGTACCAGGCGACGCGCATCGGCTTCTTGCCAAAATGGCCCATGTCGGCAAACAGGGCTTCCGAACCCGTCACAGCCAGCACGACCGAACCGAGGGCGAGAAATGCTTTTACCCCGTCGGTGATGAAAAACTGCACAGCATACCAGGGGTTAAAGGCGAAAAGAATGGAAGGATGATTGACGATCTGGATGATACCAAGCGTCGCGATGACGGCAAAATAGACAAACATCACCGGCGCGAACAACGCGCCGATTTTCGCGGTCCCGCGGGACTGCAGCAGAAACAGGAATATCAGCAGGGTGAGAGCGATCGGAATGACCAGATGGCCCAGTCCGGGCTGAACAACGGCCAGACCTTCAACCGCCGACAGTACCGAAATCGCCGGCGTAATCATGCTGTCGCCGTAGAAGAGCGCTGTGGCAAATACGCCGAGCAATATCGCCAGCCAGCCATATTTTGATCGTCGCATGGCCCCGGAAATCAGCGCCACGAGCGCCAGGCTGCCGCCCTGCCCCTTGTTATCCGCGCGCATCGTGATCGAGACATATTGAATGGTCACGACCAGAGTCATCGACCAGAAGATCAGGCTGACCACGCCCAGAACATGGACGCGGTCCAGTTCCAGCGGATGCGCGCCGATGAAGGTTTCGCGAAACGCGTATAGCGGACTCGTGCCGATATCACCGAACACGATTCCAATCGCGCCCGCTGCCAGCTTGGCTATGGCTGTATTGCGTTGCGGCGAGCCGTGGGTTTGCACCGTGCTGCCTTGCGCATCTGCGCTTTCGGTTGGTTCTGCGGACATTGGTTGGCCGTTACGGCGTACCCCGATCAATTTGGACACAACAAGCTGTTTACTGACATTCGTTTCAGCAAGCGCGAGCGCTTAGCACCGGCTTTTATCAGGCGCAACAAACCGACGGACTGCGAATATCAACCCATTCATAATGCAAGGTTTTTACTGCTCTGCAGGCGACTCCGGCGTCGCAGGAAGCGATGGTTGTATCTTTTCCATCGTCGCCAATCGCGACTCGAGATCTTTACGCCACGGTGCATCTTCGCTGCTCCGGGCCAGCAATTCGGTCCAGATTGCCCGGGCCTGATCGATCTTGCCCGACTGCGCATAAGCCAGTCCGAGGAAAAACGGTGGCCCTGGATGTTCCGGCGACAGATCGGCGGCTTTCTGGAAAGCAAATTGTGCGGCGGGTGTGATTACGCCGTCAGCATGGACCACCAGCGCATTGCCCAATCCGACCCAAAGATCGGGATCGTCAGGATGCTCTCTCACTCCGTTGCGCAAGTAATTGGCAGCGGCGCCGTGTTTTTTCGCGCGGTTGAGGGAGTCGGAAAAGACCAGCCATTCCCGTGCGGTGCCGAAACGCTCACCCATTTCGTTGCGCGCATCGATCATATCATCGTCGAAGCTGTTCGGTTTTTCGATCGGCACAACCGAAACGCCCGCCATCCCGGGATGGCCCTGCCAGGCGTAGCCGGCAACGCCGAGCAACAGCGCCGCAGCGGTGATTTCATAGGTGCCGCGCGACATTTTCCCCAGTTTGATCAGAGCGCCAGCACAAATCAGTACGAGCAACAAGAGTATGATCCAGCCCATCATTCACCATCCTTGGTTTTGCGGAACCGTCCGCGCGCCAGCCACAGGGCGGCCAGCAGCAGGATGATCGGCGCGATCCACAGCGGCCATGTGACAGCCGAGGATATCGGCGGATTATAAGATACCCAGTTGCCATAGCGTTCGACCAGCCAGGTTCGCACCTGTTCCGGCGTCTCGCCAGCGGCAATTTTCTCCCGCACCTGGCTGCGCATATCACCGGCCATCGGCGCATTGCTGTCGGCAATCGACTGGCTCTGGCATTTCAGGCAGCGCAATTCTTCCATCAGGTCGCGCGCAGCAGCTTCCTGCTTTGGATCATCCAGTTGCCGGTCGGCATAAGGCGCCGGTGGCAGACCTGTTTGCGCGGCAAGCGGAGCCGCAATGCACAGCATGAGCAGGGCAAGGAATCTGTTCATCCCGCATCCTCCAGCAATTCGATCAGCTTGGCGATATCCTCTTCGCGGATGTCACCGATATGCTGGTGAACGAAGATGCCATCGCCGTCGATGACGAAGGTCTCGGGTACACCGGAAGAGCCCAGTTCCAGCTGCACCTTGCTGGTAGTGTCAGTGCCGATCCGCGTATAGGGATTGCCCCAGCGGTTGAGAAAATTGGCGATATCTTCGGGTGTGTCGCGGCTGGCAATCGCATTGATTTCAACGCCCGCCCGCTGCAGCGCAAGCAATTGCGGCGCCTCGGCTATGCAGGGGACGCACCAGCTGGCGAAGATATTGAGCAATGTCGGCTTGCCTTTGGTCAGGTCGGCGCTGCTCAAGCCAGGCCGTTGCTCGACCGCTGCGGGTAACGCAAAGGCCGGCATCGGCTTGCCGACCATCTTGCTCTCGATAATATTGTCTTTCGGCATGATCAGGCCGGTCGCAACCGCGGCAAAAAAGATGCCGAACAGCACCAGCGGCAGCCAGAGCAACCAGCGGTTCATAGTGTCGCCTCGACAAATTCACGCTGCTTGCGCTGTTTATAGCCGCGCCGCAAACGGCCGACCATCGCCAGAAAACCGCCCAGCGCGACCAATATTCCGCCATACCAGATCAAAGGCACGAATGGCTTCCACCAGACCCGTATCTGCCAGCGGCCTTCGCTGTCGCCGTCACCGAGAACCACATAGAGTTGCCCGTTCCAGCGGGTCAGCAGCGCCGCTTCGCTGGTTTGCGTCTGCGCGGCGGCAAACATGCGGTTTTGCGGCGTAATTTCATGGACGGTACCATCGCCATATTGCGCGGTCATCCGAGCTTCGAGCGCAGTCCAATTCGGTCCGGCCATCGGTTCGATCGCCTCGAACTTGAGCTTCCAATGGTTCACCGCAATTTCGTCACCCGGCTGTGCCGCGACCAGTCTTTCTTCGGTAAAGCTGCTTTCGCAAGCCATGCCGACGAGAGCCACCGCGATACCGAAATGGGCGATCACCATGCCATAAGTATGCAACGGCGTACGGCGCAGATTGCGCTTCCACAAAGGCGCGAAACTGGCAACGGCAACACCCGCAGCCAGCGCCAGACCGAGCAGCGCGAGGATCGACATGCCGGTGGTGAACAAGGCCAGTGCAAACAGAGCAGCGGCAGTGATCAATAT
>JBALUX010000203.1:0-4032 GCA_036963725.1 Parasphingorhabdus sp.
TTCGGCTATGCCCATTTTCCTTCCAAATTGTCGCTTTTAGCTTGGGATACATCCAATTTGGCATTTCCTGTTTTCCTACAGGCGGGTCACTGACGCACATAGAACATACAGCGAACATATGCTGTTTCATGTTTCTCAAGCGAAAGTGATTTTCCATGATCAATACTACCCAAACAAACCGCCGCGCATCCGATTACCTCATTCCAGCAGCTATAGCGCTTCTCTGTGCAACGGCTGCCTATGCAGGCGCGGACAATACCTTTGATCCAGCGCTGGCAAAATTTACTGACTTTCTAGAAGGTTCTGGCGGTAAGATCATTACCGTTCTTAGCCTGGCAGCCGGTCTCATTGGATTAGCGTCTGGGCGTTTTTCCCTCGGGCAAATTGCTGTGCCGGTAGGCGTCGGCATCGGCGTCGGGACAGGCGTTCCCATCGTCACCTCTGTTGTCACGGCAGTCATTTAACGACTGCGACGGGCAAGGAGGGCGGCACAAATGGCTGACAGATATCTTTTACCCCGGCGGCTTGATGATCCCGAACTCATCGGATTTTGGACGATCGACGAGTTTCTTGGCCTGATCATCCCGTTCGCCTGGGGCATATTAGCGCAGCATATTTTTGTAGGAATTGCTTTAGCATTTGTCGCCTGGTTTGCCCTTCGAAAAGCAAAATCCGGCGGTGCGAGCGCGCAGCTCCTCCATGCTGTCTACTGGTATCTACCCGGATCGTTTCTGGGATTGAAAGCCACGCCGCCCTCCCACTGCCGACTTCTGGCCGGTTGAAGGAGGAGTAGATGGAAGCTCAAATAGCACATCAATCAGCGCAGCGCCTGCTCCGGCAGCGCAACTGGCTAGCCCTCTTAGCTGCGGGACTAGCAGTGACAAGTCTGGTCGCCATTGCAGCTGGATCAATGCAGCCGCGTGAAATCGTGCTGGTACCTGTAACCGGACAATCGCTGACTTTATCGAGCGCAGGCGTGTCCCGTGAATATTTGGAGCTCGTCACCCGCGATACCGCTCTCATGCTGCTCAACCGCAGCCCCGAAGGGCTTGATTACTGGATGGAGCAGATTCTCAAACTGGCCGATCCCAGCGCCCATGGGCGCCTGAAATCAGAATTGGTTAAAATCGTTTCCGAACAACGCGGCTCCGATATTGCCCAGGCGTTTGTCATCCGTTCGCTTGTCATCGATCCGAAAGAACTCAAGTCTGAAGTGACCGGAACGCTCAAGACGTTTGTCGGCGCGCAGGTGATCGCTAGCGAGGAGCGTAAATTTGTCTTTAGCTGGACATATTCCGGCCTTCGGCTTGCGCTGACCGGTTTTGCGCAGGTCCCAACCGATGCCGACAAAAAGATCAATCAACAGCCCAATCAAAAGGATGCCTCATGATCAGTATGTTTTCATTCGCGCCCGCCTGTCTGTTCGGCAGCGGCATGGCGAGCATTAGCTGGGGAGCGACCAGACACCCGGACACCGGGCTCAAAACGCTCGGAGCAGCGCTTCTTGTCGCCGCCACCTCTCTCGCCGCTACCCCTGCACTGGCTGACCAGTTTGTCGAAGCGGCGGACAATGCGAAGATAGACTGCACATTATCGCGTGATGAACTCACCCGCATAGCGCTAGTTGGCGATGAATTTTCCAGCGTCTCCAAAATTGCTTCTGGCTACCCTTATAATGATTTTGGCGTAACGCACGAACCGGTGCGCGGCGATATTTATATTTCCGTGCCGCCGAGCTTTGCCGCAAACTCTCTAAGCTTCTTCGCCACCAGCAAACAGGGTTTTGTTTATAAATTCGTATGTCACACCGCTCCTGTCGAAGCGCATCAGCTTTTTGTTACCAATCCCGCGCTAGCCAAACCCGAGGCCGAGACATGGGAAAACGAGAGAAGCGAAGACCAGACCATCATCGCTTTGATAAAGGCCATGGCGGAGAGCGCTACGCCCCCCGGTTACAGCGTGTATCAGCGCATGATGCGCCCGGTTCGAACGGGCGATATCGAAGTACAGCTTATTACGGAATATCGCGGCGCTGGCTTTAACGCTCAGCAGTTTATTCTTACCAATCGCGGAAAAACAGAAATCAAGCTCAATGAAGCCGAACTCGCCCCCAAATCCGCGCGCGCCATTTCCATAACCCAAAACACACTTAAAGGCGGAACCAGCACATCGGCATATGTGGTCACCGCGACGCGGGGGGCCGTCCAATGAACGAAAACAAAACAAAAGCCCCTGTTCAAAATACCGATGAAAAGCAGGGTAAGGCACGCACGGGTCTCAACAAGCAGATCGCGCGGCGGCAAAATATGCTGCTTGCCGGTATCGGCAGTCTCGCTTTGATCGCAGGTGCCTGGTTTCTATTTGCCGGTGACGGCGATGATGCAGCTCAAGACGATAACGGCATAGTTACAATTGACGCTGGCAGTCTGGTTAACCGCAATCTCTCCCAGCGCGAGTTTGTCGCGGCTTATGAAAACAGGCTCAATAAACTCACGCAGGATCAAAAGGCGCTCAAGGAAGCGCAGCTCCCAACCGAAAAAATTGAAGAACAAATAGAAGCTCTTCGACTTGAAAACAGCGAAATGCGCGCCAACGGGCAAGCAGCCATCGATGCGATTTCAGCAGAAAACGCGGGTCTAAAAACACAGCTGGAAGAAAAAGCCGCGACACCGCCTCCCGTGGCACCGCCGACCTATGGTCCGCAAGGCGGAGATTTTAACCGTCAATCTGCGTCGCTTGGCTCACCAAATGGCACAGAAATTTCACCCGATGGTTCTCCATCCGGCGCAGTAAAAATTCTCAACTTCGGCAGCGCAACACCAGGATCAAAATCTCCCAAAAAACGCACGTCTGAAATTTCACCGCTGCTGGTGGAAGACAGCCCGGAATATCTGCCGCCCAACAGCTACGCACCGGCAAAAGTCATCGTCGGCGTTGATGCCTCGGTGGGCGTTGCCAGTCAGAGCGATCCGCTTCCGGTAGTATTGCGTATTACCGGCCCTGCCCGTTCGGTGGTCAAAAATGGCAAGTTGCTCACCACCAATATCACTGGATGCATTGTGAACGGCGCGGCGCGCGGCGATCTCTCAAGCGAAAAAGTCTACGTAAAGCTGGCGCGTATGACCTGCGATCAGCCCGGCGGGCGTGTCGCGGTCAGCGAGGTTAAAGGCTTTATCAGCTTTGCCGGTAAATCCGGCGTGCGCGGACGCGTTGTCAGCCGCGAAGGCAGTCTTGTCAGCCAGGCATTGCTTGCCGGGATTGTCGGCGGGTTCGGGCGCGGGTTTTCGGCCAATGCCAACGGTATATTTTCCGGTCAGATTGGCGCGGACGGGAAACGCGATAGCCTATCGGGCGCGGACATATTGACCGGCGGTCTTGGCCAGGGCGCTGGCGATGCCGCCGATACTGTCTCCAAATATCTCATCGAACGAGCCGAACAATATCAACCTGTCGTCGAGATGCCGACAGGCATCGATGTCGAGATCGTCTTTCTCGACGGCGTCCATGTAAGGAGTGAACAAAAGTGAATTTTTCCAATTTCAAAACCGAGGGTCGGACCTTCAAGTCACGGGCGGCCGCCATTGCGCTTGCAGTCGCAAGCGGCGGGGTCGTCACAGGCCTTGTTGCTGCCAGCTTCATCTCGGTTCCAGCTAATGCCGCAGCGGTACTTCAGGATGTGCGAACCGCAATTGAGCTACGCCTCCCCAGAACACCCATTACCAGCCTCACCTGCAAGGGCTTTGGCGGTTTGTGCGAGGTCGTATCGGAAAAGACATTATTCTACATTGATGAACGCGCGCGCTATCTATTTGTCGGGCGTCTATACGATATGGAAAGCCGGGCGGACCTGACGGCAGCCAAACTGCTGGAGCTTAATCCGGAACTGCTGGTCGCTGGAACAGCAGGCGCAAATAGCAGCGCGCCAACTGCTGCAAAACAGCCCGCCAAAGAACGCGCTTCCAAAATTCCCATTGCGGATCTGGTGCCATCGGGGGCGATCCATTGGGGTGCTAAATCCGGCCCCAAGCTCAT
>JBALUX010000204.1:0-4000 GCA_036963725.1 Parasphingorhabdus sp.
ATAGGCCCCCTGTTTGATCGCCCAGTCTACCAAGTTTATCCGGTCTGGCCAGCCTCTCTAAATCAGCTCTTGCCAGTCCTGACAAAGCATTTAGGCTGATCCGCTGACAGGAGAATTTCATGGCGCGCGTTGTTCGTTGGATTTTGGGGCTGATTGCGGCGGCGCTGGCGACCTATGTCGTCGGGACCGCCCTGAACTCGCAAGCGGTCATCGCGATGCACGATATTTCGGTGAGCATCGGCGACCGGTTCAACATGGCCATGTTCGACATTTCCAATATGGTCGCCTATCTGGTGATTATCGTGATCGCATTGCTGGTCGGCTTTCTGATCGCCACGATCCTGAAACGCTTTTTGCCGAACCTGGCGCGCGTCGCCTACCCGATTGCCGGAGCCGCAGCGATCGCCGTCACGCTGGGCGCCATGTATATGGTGTTCCAGACCATCCCGATCAGCGGCGCACGATCGACCATGGGTTTTCTGTCGCAGATGTTGGCTGGTGCGCTTGGCGGCTGGGTATTTGCGCGGATTGCAGTCCAACCCGTCACCCCAGCGAAGGCTGGGGTCTAAACCGGAGGTAGTGAGACTCACATAGGCGGTTTGGGTGCCAGCCTACGCTGGCATGACGGAGGCCTAAGTGCCTGCCGTCGTTTAGAATATATTCAATGATTTGCGCTAGAGATGCGCGATGAACGATATGTCCACCCCTGTTGTAGCGATACAAGAACTTACCGGTGACCAAACATCGTTCACGATGGATGATGCGCATATTTTCCGCAGCAAACTAATTGATAAATTAGCCGAGATTGAAACTTGGATGACCCGGAAGTTTGCAAAGTTCGATCCAGATATCATGGGAAAAAGACCTTTAGGACAGAAACTAGTTTTAGTCCGAAAGCTCGCTGAGCAGGCTGAATCAAAATTAAAACACCCTGCAAAAGTGCTGAAACTGCTTGATCGTTTACAGCCCTTTGCGGATTTGCGTGCAGAACTGGCGCATTCGACGCTCACGATGCTCACTACCAAGGAGCGAGGGACTATTTTCCTCTATGATAATGCCAATGATGCTGGCCATCAGACTGTAAAGAAATCCGGCCAACTTACGTCAGGCCAGATGAAGCACTATCTCAAAAGGACCGAGCAAATTTGTGACCAGCTCAAATCGCTGGAAAACAATAAATAGTACTGCCATTTTCTCGAGGCCGTCGTCATGCAATCAACCGTCACCCCAGCGAAGGCTGGGGTCTAAGCCAAAGGCGGTGAGACTTGCATAGGCGGGTTGGATGCCAGCCTGCGCTGGCATGACGGGTCAAGACTGGCGGATTGAACCCCTCACCCACTGCGACTAACCGCCTTCGCTGAAGCTTCGGCGCTAAGTCTCGTTGCCCTCTCCCTCTGGGAGAGGAAAGCAGAGCCAGCCAGACAAACGCGTTGCGAGGTTAGTCTATTCAGCCGGAAGAGCCTACTATTCCGGCTTCTTCGCCACCCCGACAAATGCCGGCCGCAGCAGCCGATCCTTGATCATATAACCGGCCTGCATTTCCTGCACGATCGTGCCGGGTTCTTTATCGTTGGTCGGAATTTCGACCATCGCCTGATGCTGGTTGGGGTCGAGCGGCAGGCCGACCGAGGCGACGCGCTTGATGCCGTTTTTCTCGAACACGGACTGCAGCTCGCGGCCGGTGGCTTCGATGCCGTTGATCAGGCCCTTCCACTTTTCCTCGTCCTTGACCTCGGCGGGAATGGCTTCGAGGGCGCGGTTCATATTGTCCATTACCGAAAGCATATCGCGGGCAAAGCCGGTTGCGGCATAAGCGCGGGCGTCCTGCGCATCTTTTTCAAGACGGCGACGGACATTCTGGGTTTCGGCCTGAGCATAGAGAACCGCCTGCTGGGCTTCGGCCAGTTCGGTTTCCAGAGCTTCGATGCGGTTGTCGGAATTTTCCGGCTGGGAGGCTTCTGCTTCTCCACCGCTTTTCATCGACTCCGGTACGCCGTCGAGCTCGGCTGCTGCCGCTGCATCGCTATTTTCTTGTCCGGGATTCTGCTTGTTATCACTCATTGCTTGGGTCACTCTATTCTGATCATTTGGTCAACAAACGCGACAGGGTTTGCGCGGTAAAGTCTACCATGGGTACCACGCGGGCATAATTCAACCTTGTCGGACCGATTACACCGACCACGCCAACCACCTGTCCGTCGCCGTCTTTATAGGGCGCCGCTATCACAGATGAGCCGGAAAGGGAGAATAATTTATTCTCCGCGCCGATAAATATTTTTGCCGCTTCGGCATCGCGGGCATTGTCGAGCAAGCGAGCGATTTCCTGCTTGGCTTCGAGCTCGTCGAGCAAGCGCCGCACCCGATCGAGATCGGCCAGCGCGCTATTGTCCTGGAGCAGATTGGCCTGTCCGCGAACGATCAATACCGGTCGGTCCGATGGATCTCGGCTCCAGGTGACCATGCCCGCCTTGACCAGCTCTTCCGAGGCTTTGTCGATCGCCAATTCACCGGCACTAATCTCCCCGCCGACGGTTGCCAGCGCCTGGCTGAGCGTCTTGCCGCCATAGCGGGCGGTGAGAAAATTGCCGGCTTCGACCAACGCCGATTCCGATACGCCGGGCGGCAGGTCGAGCACGCGATTCTCGACGCCGCCATCCTGGGATACGAGGATCGCCAGTCCCTGCCCTTCGGACAATTTCACGAAACTGAATTGTTTGAGCAACGGCTCGCGCTTCGGCACCAGCACGAGACCGGCGCAGGAGGACAGGCCGGAGAGGATCGAGGTGGTGGCGCGCAGGGCATCCTCGACCGGCCCCTGTTCGGTGATCTGGCTTTCGATCGCGTCGCGCTCCTGCTGCGTCGGGACCGCCGCCTGCATCATACCGTCGACGAACAATCGCAGGCCGAGTTCGGTCGGCATCCGTCCGGCGCTGGTATGCGGCGCGGCGAGCAGGCCGAGTTCCTCGAGGTCCTGCATGACATTGCGGATCGAGGCAGGGGACAGTTCGAGACCGGGCGCCTTGGAAATGGTCCGCGACCCTACCGGCGCACCGGTGTCGAGATAGGATTCCACCACGACACGAAAGATGTCCTGCGCGCGGGTGGTCATTTCGGTGATCGGGGTGTTGGTCATGGGATTTAGATAGGATGAATCTCTGTAGGTTTCCAGCGTGCAGTTGATTGCCGTGTGCTCCGCACTTGATGCGGAGCTGGTCCGGCGAATAGCGCTCTCAGCTGCCAGAGCTCCGCATCAAGTGCGGAGCACAACACTGGTCCCGCCATAATTCAAATCTTCTTTGTCATTTCATAATTGTGGATTTGAACACCATCAATCATTTGTTCGACGCGTTTATCCATCGAGAATCCCTGCTGTTCGAACAATCGCCGTGCAGCTTCGCTGGCTTCAACAAACAGGCGAGAGATCCCTTGCTTCTTGGCCGCTCTCTCCAGTTGCTGATAGATCGCCTTTCCGACCCCCTTGCCGGCAAAATCAGGATGGCAATAGAGATGATCGATATGGCCGTCCCGCTCCAAGTCGCCGTAGCCAATTGGCTGATCGTTTTCGTCAACGGCGATCAGGAAAACCCGGCCATCCGATGCCTGTTTCACATATCGCGAAGCGCTGGGTTTTGCCGGACTCCAAACCGACAACTGGGCGGAACTATAATCCAGGCCACCTAGCCGGTGAACCGAAGCATGGAATAATTCCGCCAAAAGCTCCGCATCCCGTTCTTGAAAAGGTCGAATTTTCATCCGCCCTCAATGCTGAAGAAATAGTTCATTGCCAAGGCTTGTTGCCTCTCCCAGTGCGAAAGGATAAGGACGGCTCAACTCAAAAAAGGAATCATCACATGCGACCATCGGGCCGTGCGCCGGACGAAATGCGCGCCATTTCTATCGAAACCGGATTTACCAAACATGCCGAGGGAAGCTGCCTGATCAGCTTTGGCGATACGCGGGTATTGTGCACCGCGAGCATCGAGACGAGCCTGCCACCATG
>JBALUX010000205.1:0-3948 GCA_036963725.1 Parasphingorhabdus sp.
ATCTTGACGAGGAAGTTGCGGCCGATCGCCATCGGTTCACTTTCCGGGTGGTTGATATTATTGGGGATGATCGCCCTGCCCCGTGCAATTTCGTCGCGGACAAATTCCGGCGTGACATAGTCGGGGATCGACGCGCCAAAGCTTTCGCCGTCGCGCTTATATTCTTTCAGCCGCTCGCGCCCGAGATTTTCGCGCTCGGCGACATATTCCATTTCCGGGGTGATGATGCCCTGACGCGCGTAGTGCATCTGGGAAACGTTGGCGCCCGCTTTCGCCCGCAGCACCTTGCGGCGGACATTGGGGAAAGGCGCGACGCCGCCGGAGCGGTCGGGGCCGAGCTGGCCATTGTCTTCCGGCTTTATCTCGCGCTGGTCGACTTCCTCGACATCGCCGCGCGCCTTGATCCACGGGCTGCGCAATTCGTTAAGGCCGGTCTTGATGTCGATCAGGGCCTGCGGATCGGTATAGGGTCCGCTGGTGTCATAGACGCGGATCGGTGCTTCGCCGCCCTCGAGATGAATCTCGCGCATCGCGACGCGGATGCCGCTGCCGCTATGGGCCGCGACATGGACTTTTTTTGAGCCACTGATCGGGCCGGTGGTCACGCCAATTTCGGTTTTTGCGGGGAGGTCAGCCATAAATATACTGCTTTCTGTAAAGGTTAAACTTGGAGCCGGACGAAACCGGCAGAAATAGCGGCGAAGCCGAAGATGATCGCAAACATCGCCCAGGCGCGTGATCCGTTGGCCATCATGCGGCCGGCCAGGCCCATGAACCAGTCGCCGACAGCGAGGATCAACAATCCCTCGACCACGATCCAGCCGCCGATGACGGTGATCAGGATCGACAGCCAGTCGGCCGGATCGAACGGATTGACGAGATAGATGATGGCGCCGAGGCTCAGCGTGACGATGCCGGTGACGAATTGCAGTCCGCTGCTCGCCTCGATTTCGCGGACCATCCTGGACCAGAAACCGGGGTTGCGGAATTCGCCAACGCCGGCGGCCAGACCATATAAGCCAAAGAAAAGGGTGATCCACCCGGTTATACTGCCTGCACTACCCATCGCGTCTCTCCTTCAATCCTGATGAAGAAAGCGCGTATCCGGGTGGTCCCGATAACCGCTCCCTCCCTCCGCCGGTAAGCCCGTCTGCACGGTGCCGGATCAGGTTCTGCGGGTCGGGCGACGTTACGCGCCCCTCTCAGTCAAACGACTCCCCGGGGAATGGCGTGATGTTAGTCGCGATATCCGCTTCTGTCGAGAGCCAGCGGAATATTACCAAAAGAGGCAAATGATGACCGAATTACATTGACCGAATCCTGAATTATCTTTCCAATGAGGGTTCATTAGACAGTTTATTAGGGGGGCAAGACGGTGATCGACTTTTGGCTAGCAGACGAAAACATTGTTTTCGCGGCGGCCCTGGTCCTGATGGTCGCCCTCGGTCTTTTGCAGCTGATCGGCTTTGGCGGCTTCGATAGCGATATGGATATGGATGCCGATGTCGACGGTGCCGGCGTCGCAGACGGACTGCTCTCTTTCCTGGGATGGGGACGATTGCCGTTCATGATCTTGCTGGTGCTGTTTCTGATGATCTTCGGCCTGACCGGTTTCGCCGGACAGCAATTTGTACAGTCACTGACCGGTGGATTATTGTCACCCTTTCTGGCCGTGACCGGCGCTCTGCTTGTTGCTCTGCCTCTGACCGGCTTGCTCTCGAAACCGCTGGCAAAGATCCTGCCGGGCGACGAGACCACAGCAGTATCGATCGATGATCTCACCGGACGCCGCGCCACCATCGACATCGGCACAGCCAGGCCCGGTTATCCGGCGCGTGCCAAGGTTAAGGACCGCCACGGGCACGGCCACGCGCTGATGGTCGAACCGGATAATGAAGACGGAATATTCGTCACCGGGGAAGAAGTGCTGCTGGTGCGGCGCGAAGGAGATATTTTCAAAGCCGTTACGGTTGGCACCCATTGGCTGAACGAAACTTGATAGCCCGGCTGGCGATACGCCGGCTGGAATTGAAAACGCCAAAAAACCGATGCCGGATCAACGAGCATCATCAAAAGGAAGAGAGAGTATATGCTTGAAAATGTAAGCCAGATCGCAATTTATGCCGGCGCTCCCCTGGTCGGACTGCTCATTTTTGCGTTGATCCTGACCCGCTTGTACAAACGCGCGTCCAAGGAGATTGCCTTCGTTCGGACCGGTTTTGGCGGCGAGAAAGTCGTGATGAACGGCGGCGCGATGGTGTTCCCGGTCTTCCATGAAACCATGCCGGTGAACATGAACACGGTGCGGCTGGCGGTCGAACGCAACAATGTCGATGCGCTGATCACGCTCGATCGCTTGCGGATCGACGTGAAGGCGGAATTTTATGTGCGTGTCCGTCAGGATGCGCAGTCGCTGGCGATGGCGGCACAGACACTGGGCCTGCGGACGATGCAGCCGGAGATGCTGAAAGATCTGGTCGAAGGCAAATTTGTCGACGCCCTGCGTTCGGTTGCTGCCGGCATGACCATGAATGAACTGCACGAGCAGCGCGCCGATTTCGTCCAGAAGGTGCAACAGGCGTCCTCGAGCGATCTGGCGATGAACGGTCTGGAACTGGAATCGGTATCGCTCACCGGTCTCGATCAGACCAGCATCGAACATTTCAACGCCAATAACGCCTTTGACGCCGAGGGTCTGACGAAACTGACCGAACAGATCGAGCTGCGCAAGAAAGCGCGCAACGATATCGAGCAGGACACCCGCGTGCAGATCGAGACGAAGAACCTGCAGGCCGACCAGCGCTCCTTCGAAATCAGCCGGGACAATGAATTTGCGCGGCTGGAACAGGAACGGGAAGTCGAGGTCCGCCGGGCCATTCAGGCTTCGGAAGTGGCCCGCGAACAGGCCGGGCGCGAACGGGAAGCAAAAGACGCGCAGATCAAGGCAAAGCAGCAGGTAGACAGCAGCCAGATTGAAGCCGACCGGGCGGTTGAGGAAGCGAGAATTGCCCAGACCCAGGCGATCGAAATCGCCCGTCAGGAACAACAGATTGCGATCCAGAACAAGTCACGCGAGGAAAGCCAGGCCAAGGCGGAAGCGGATGCGGCTCGCGCCAAAGCCGTCGCCGCCGAGGAACAGGTTACCAGCGCACGTGAAACCGAAATCGCTGACCGCGACAAGCGCATCGAGCTGATCGAGGCTTCGAAACAGGCCGAGCGTCAGGCGATTGGCGTGAAGGTCCAGGCGGAAGCGGAAAAGGAAGCCGCCGGAAACCGGGCCGCCGCCATGCGCCTCGATGCCGAAGGCGAAGCAGAATCAGAGAAGCTTCGCGCCGAGGCTGCGCGCGTGCGTTTCGAGGTCGAGGCGGCCGGGCAACGTGCGATCAACGAAGCGGCGAATATATTGTCCTCCGATCAAATTTCGCTGCAGACCAAAATGGCCCTACTCAAGGTATTGCCGGAAGTCATTCGGGAATCCGCCAAGCCGATGGAGGCGATCGACTCTATCAAGATCGTCCAGCTCGACGGCATCAACCAGAATGGTGGTGGCGGCAATGGAGTCGCCAGCAAGGGCGGAGCCGGCAACGGAAGCAGCGGCAATCTGGCAACCGATGCGGTATCTGCCGCCCTCTCCTATCGCGCTCAGGCGCCGGTGATCGACGGCCTGATGAAGGAACTCGGACTGGATGGATCGTCGCTCGAGAACCTGGTTTCGGGCGCGACGAAAGCCGCCGAAGAGCCCGCTTCGGCCGTTACCGCAAAGGTCGAGGCTGAGGAAAAGCCGGCAAAGCCCGCCCCGCGCGCCAAAGACAAGGATGACAAAGCGGTAGCCGCAAAGACGGACACTCCTGAAAGCGGCAGCAAGGCAGAGCCAAAAGCGGGTTGATCGGATCGCCCTTTCGGGGGCCTCCTAGAACGTATAGCCGACGCCGATTGCACCGAAAAACT
>JBALUX010000206.1:0-3923 GCA_036963725.1 Parasphingorhabdus sp.
GGATCCCTGAACCCTGACCCGTTAATCGAGATGTTTGATTCTGTAACCATCTCTGATCGACTGACATAAATTTGTCATGACAAATTTGGGTGTTTGGGAAGATTGGTCACGGCTTGTGGCATATCGGCAACAGCAGATTTACCACCATGCCACTTGCTTGCCCTGACCAGCGACCGTAAAGGCAGGGTAACCTGATCCAAGGAAGTTTTCGCAAGTCATGCTCCTATCCCGTTATGAATGGGTCATCGCAAAACGCTATCTGTTGCCCGGCAAAGGGGAGGGATTTATCTTCCTCGTTGCCAGTATCAGTCTGGTCGCGGTCATGCTCGGCGTTGCCGCGCTGATCGTTGTGATGAGCGTTATGAACGGTTTCCGCGCGGAACTGTTCGACAAAATCGTGGGCCTGAATGGCCATGCCGTGATCCAGGGCTATGGTGGCCGTCTGCCGGACTGGCGCGAATTGCTCGAGGAAACCCGCCAAACCAAGGGTGTCGTCTCCGCATCGCCCTTGATCGAACAACCTTTGCTGACCACGTACAACGGGCGGGTCGAAGCCGTGCTGGTGCGGGGGATGCAGGTTCCCGACATATTGAACAATGAGACACTCGACGGAAAAACCGTCGCCGGTGATCTGGCAAGGCTCGAGGCAGGATCAGGGCGGGTCGGTATCGGAAGCCGGCTGGCAACAACTTTGGGCGCGCAGGTCGGTAGCCGGATTACCATCATCAATCCGCAGGGACGCTCGACGCCGTTCGGAACGGTGCCGCGTGAAATTGCCTATGACGTGGCCGCAATATTCGAAGTCGGTGTCTATGATTATGACAAGGCGTTCGTAATCATGCCGATGGAGGACGCGCAGACTTTGCTTTTGCTCGGCGACCAGATCGGAATGATCGAGATAAAGACCGATGACGCCGACAATGTCGGCAAGATAATCGCACCGCTGGTGCCCAAGGTGGCCGATCGCGGGGTCATCACGGACTGGCAGACGATGAATGCATCGCTGTTCGAAACGCTGCAAGTCGAGCGGGTGGTGATGTTCGTGATTCTGTCGATCATCATCCTTGTTGCAGTCTTCAACATATTGTCGTCGCTGATTATGCTGGTGCGGGCCAAGACCAGGGACATCGCGATCCTTCGCACCATGGGCGCCTCGCGCGCCTCGCTGGTGCGGATTTTCGTCACCGTCGGGACAGCCATCGGCACGCTCGGCATTGCTGCTGGCATAATCCTCGGCCTGATCGCGATCTATTTCCGCCAGAATGTGATCAATTTCGTCCAGATCATCACCGGACAGAATCTGTGGGATCCGTCGATCCGTTTCCTGACCGAATTGCCTGCGCGCACCGATCCGATGGAAGTCGTCGGCATCGCCGGGCTGGCGCTGTTGTTCAGTTTCCTGGCAACGCTTTATCCCGCCTATAAGGCGGCCAGTACCGACCCCGTCCAGGTGCTTCGCTATGAGTGACAGAAAAATCGAAAAAACCGTAGAATTGCGCGATGTAAAGCGCAGCTTCGTCCAGGGCGACGTCAAGATCGAGGTGCTTCGCGGCGTCAATCTCGACATTCATGCCAATGAAATCGTCGCGCTGGTCGGTCCGTCCGGTTCGGGAAAGTCGACGCTGCTGCAGGCGGTCGGATTGCTCGAGGGCGGCTTTGAAGGATCGATCAAGCTGGCCGGCGAAGAGACCGCCCAGTTGCCAGCCAGCGGCCATACCCGGATCCGGCGCGATCTGCTCGGTTTCGTCTATCAATTCCATCATCTGCTGCCCGATTTTACCGCGCTGGAAAATGTGGTGATGCCGCAGCTGATTGCCGGTGTGAGCCAGAAAGCGGCCGAGGCAAGAGCGGAAACTTTGTTGCGCAGCCTCGGTCTGGGGGCGCGACTGGATCATAATCCGAGCAAATTGTCCGGCGGGGAGCAACAGCGGGTTGCTGTCGCGCGCGCGCTGGCTAATGCACCGAAACTGGTGCTGGCCGACGAGCCAACCGGTAATCTTGACGAAGCGACCGCCGATCTGGTTCTCTCCGAATTTATCGGTCTGGTACGGCAGGAAGGCAGCGCCGCGCTGATCGCGACGCATAATGAACGCATGGCTGCCAAAATGGACCGGGTTGTTCGCCTCCATGAGGGTGTTTTAACCTAGGCTTTTCAGTCCGAATCGAGAATGGCTTTGACTTTTCTTGTGCGAGTATCAATCTGTGGGGCAAGAAAAACCTAAAAAACAAACAATGCGGGGCGCATATGAAGGTTACGGAATTTCAGGTTAAGCAGGCGGATGGTTCGATGGAGGACTTGTCCGCCCATAAGGGCAAGGTGCTTCTGATCGTGAACACCGCCTCGAAATGCGGATTCACGCCGCAATATGAGGGGCTCGAAAAGCTGCACCAGGAATATGGGGACAAGGGCCTCGAGATACTGGCCTTTCCTTGCAACCAATTCGGCAATCAGGAACCGGGCGATGCCGACGAAATCAAGAATTTCTGCTCGCTAAATTATGATGTGAGCTTTCCGTTGATGGGCAAGATTGACGTCAACGGCAATGACGCCGACCCGCTCTGGAAATATCTGAAGGCTGAAAAATCCGGGCTTCTCGGTTCCCGGATCAAGTGGAATTTTACCAAATTCCTGGTTGATCGCGAAGGCAATGTTGTCGGCCGTTTCGGCCCCGCGGTGAAGCCCGAGCAGCTCAAAAACGAGATTGAAGCGCTGCTATAGGCAGTCTGTTCCAGGACTAAAATTTCGTTCCGGTCAGGATCATGCACGACCATCCGACAAATATGCTGTGGACAAATGGTCGATAGTTTCGGCCACCATGATCGTCGGCATATGCAAGACCGGATTGCCGCGCTAGTCTGACAATATGGCCCAAGTCCCTTTCGTCCATCTCCGTACCTTTTCTGCTTATACCATCCTGGACGGAGCGATGGAACCGGCAGCCATTGGCGTTGCGGCAAAAGAGCGCGGTTTTCCGGCGGTTGCGCTGTGCGACCGGATTGGCCTATTCGCTTCCATGGCTTTCGATGACGGTTGCCGAGTCCAGGGCGTACAGCCGATCACCGGTTGCTTTCTGAGGGTTGCGCGACCGGGCGGTGCCGATCCGACCAAGCCGGTGCTGGATTGGGTCGCGCTCTACGCGCAGGACGCTGAGGGATATGAAAATCTCTGCAAGCTGGTCTCCGCTTCCCATCTCGACCGTCCGAGCGAACTCGACGCCCATGTCGCAATGGATATGCTGGGCCGGCACAGCAATGGTCTGATCGCCTTGTCCGGCGGCGGCGAGGGTGCGCTGGCGCGATTGATCGCGGAAGAGCAGCAATCGGAAGCCGAAGCCTATCTGTCCCTGCTGGAGCAATATTTTCCCGGGCGGCTCTATATCGAACTTTCACGCCGCGAGGATCCCGTCGAGATGGCGGCGGAATCCGGTCTGATCGCTCTGGCGATGGACCGCGATATCCCGCTGGTGGCGACCAATCCGAGCTGTTTTTCCGAACCCGATTTCCACGAAGCCCATGATGCGATGAAATGTATCGCGCAATCCGCCTATGTCGAGAATAACGACCGTGAGAAGCCTTCCAAACATTTGTGGATGAAAAGCGCGCTGGTGATGGAAGACCTGTTTTCCGATATACCGGAAGCGCTGCAGAACACATTGGTCATTGCACAAAGATGCGCATTTTCGCCGCCGAAAAGAGATCCGATCCTGCCCAGTCTGGCTGGTGATCTGGCCGGAGAAATCGAGCAACTGCGCCGCGATGCCACTGCGGGGCTCGAAAGACGGCTGAAACTTCTGGAAATGTCGGACGAGGCAGAACGGAAAATCTATTTCGACCGGCTGGCTTTCGAACTGGATGTCATCGTCAGCATGGGATTCCCCGGCTATTTTCTGATCGTTGCCGACTTTATCAAATGGGCGAAAGAC
>JBALUX010000207.1:0-3900 GCA_036963725.1 Parasphingorhabdus sp.
GTTCATCCTGCTCGACCAGATCAGCAACGACAATGCTGCGGGTGAATATTATCTGCCGGACATCGTCATGCTGCCGGGTCAGAAAAGCGCAGTGATCGAGGTTGATGATCCAGCCGAGGTCGCCGGTGTGAACAGCCGCGCCGAACTGGCCGCCGTCGAAGGCGAATGGCAGGCCCGTCGCCGCGAAAAGGCGATGGCCGATGGGGTCAGCTTGATCGCGCCGGACACGGTCTGGTTCTCGCATGATACGCAAGTTGCTTCCGACGTCGTAATCGAACCCAATGTGATTTTCGGTCCCGGTGTGTCCATCGCTTCCGGCGCGAAAATATATGGTCATAGCCATATCGAAGGCGCGACCATCGGATCCAACACCAATGTCGGGCCCTTCGCCCGACTCCGTCCCGGTGCGGTGATGGAAGAAGGCTCCAAGGTCGGCAATTTTGTCGAAATGAAGAAAGCGATACTGGGCAAGGGCGCCAAGGCCAACCACCTGACTTATCTCGGCGACGCCGAAGTGGGCGAGGGCGCCAATATCGGCGCTGGCACGATTACCTGCAATTATGACGGCTATTTCAAATATAAGACGGTAATCGGCAAGGGCGCGTTTATCGGATCGAACAGCGCGCTGGTCGCGCCGGTGACCATTGGTGACGGTGCGATTGTCGGGGCAGGGGCTACGGTGACCAAAGATGTTTCGGCCGGTGATCTGGCTTTGGTTCGGGCAGAGCAGACCGTGAAGACTGGTTGGGCGGACCGTTTCAATGCGGCAAGCGCGAAGAAAAAGGCCAAAGAGACAAAATCGTGAATCGCGCCAGAGCCTTGGGATTGGTCTCCGTTTCGCCGATTATTCTCGCCATCGCTGCTTGCAGCGGGCAAGCACCAGCGGACGAGCCGGTTGAACCGGCCGAAATTACAATGGCGGTCGATGATCCATCATCCGAAAACGACCCCGTTCAGGCTGCTCGCGAACAGACGAAGGCAACCGGTTGGTGCAGCCCCAAAGAACCCGTTTTATTTTCCTGTCAGCTTACGAACCGGAAGGTCATTTCCGTATGCGGCACCGAAAACGGTGCAGGAAACAAGACAGCGCAATACCGTTTTGGCGCCCTTGGCCAATCACCTGAACTGACCTGGCCTGAAGCTACGGGCAAGCACAGGCTGACCTTTGCGTCAGTGCCTTATTCGGGCGGTGGCGAGGCGCAGATCAGCTTCTCGCGCGGTGATGTGACCTATGTCGTCTACAGCCGCGTCGTGAGAACGAATTTCACGGCCGGCGAACCCAATAATCCCGAGATGACCGATGGTGTTATGGTGATGAAAAACAAGCAAATGGCCAGTGACCTTGTCTGCGCCGATCCTGATGTTTTTCCGGTCAATTACGATCTGGCTTCAGAATATGCCGATCGCTCAGACGAGGCTTTTATCATTCCGGATTGACATGATATCACGATATGATATCAATATATCATCATGACCCGAATCCTAGCTGACCTTCCCGAAGAAGATATTAAATGGCTCGACGCACAAGCGGCGGAGCAGGGCAAGTCGCGCGCGCAATTGCTGCGGGAGGCGGTGAGCGCCTATCGTTCCGAAGCGCCGAAAGATTGGCTGGATATTGGATTTGGCGCGTGGAAAGATCGCACGGACATCCGCGATTCGGTGGATTGGCAACGACGCGAGCGAGCAAGCTGGACGCGACCATGGGATGATGATTATGAAGCGGTGAAGGCTGAATTCCCCGATCTCTTCGATGAGGAAGATGACCGGCAACGGCAAATCTATATCAACATGCTGGCCGGACAATATCCCGCGCCGAAGAAGTCTTCCTCCCAGTGAGTGGCTTCACCTTCGATTCCAATATCATTATCGATGCGTTTGCGGGCTATGAACAGGCCCGCGCGGAAATCAGGCGTGCGACCGAAGGCGGCTCACGTCCCTGGGTCAGCCGCATGGTCTGGATAGAAGTATTGTCAAAAGGCACCGAGGAGCAGCTGCGCCGGGCATCAATTCTTCTGTCCGGTTTCGGAATTGACGAGATTGACGAGGAAATTTCTGAACGCGCTGCCGCGTTGCGCCGCCAGCGACCCCGGCTAAAATCGTCCGACGCCATCATTCTCGCGACCGCGATGACACGTGGTCGTGTTCTGGTAACTCGTAACATAAAGGATTTTCCTGCAAATATGCCGGGAATCCGCGTACCCTATACACTTTAGCAGAAAGCCCGAAAACCATGTGCGGAATTATTGGAATTGTAGGCAACCAGCCCGTCTCGGATCGTCTCGTCGACGGCCTGAAGCGTATGGAATATCGCGGCTATGACAGCGCCGGTATCTGTACGGTGTACGACGGCCAACTGATCCGCCGCCGCGCAGAGGGCAAGCTCGCCAATCTGGTAAATGTTCTCAAATCCGATGATGCCGCCGGAAATATCGGCATCGCCCACACCCGCTGGGCGACGCACGGCGCGCCGACCACCAGCAATGCCCATCCCCATGCTACGGATGAATTGGCGCTGGTGCACAATGGCATTATCGAGAATTTCAAAAGCCTGCGGGAAGAGCTCAGCGCGCGCGGTCGCAAGTTTGAAAGCGAGACGGACACCGAAGTAGTTGCCCATCTGGTTAGCGAACAGGTCGAAGCAGGGAACTCTCCGGAAGAAGCGGTCAAAGCCGTCTTGCCTCTATTGCGCGGTGCTTTCGCGCTAGCGATTGCGTTCCGCTCACATCCTGACCTGTTGATCGGCGCGCGTCTGGGCTCACCCCTGGTGGTCGGCTATGGCGACGGCGAGACCTATCTGGGGTCCGATGCCTTGGCTCTGGCTCCCCTGACCCAGAAAATTGCCTATCTCGAAGAAGGCGACTGGGTCGTCATCACCCGTGAAGGTGCGGCTATTTATGACAAGGACAACAATGCCGTAGAGCGCGAAATTACGACGTCCGGTGTCTCGGCTTCCGCTATTGAAAAAGGCAATTACCGTCATTTCATGCAGAAGGAGATTTTCGAGCAGCCCACCGTGGTCGCCCAGACCCTGCAAAGCTATATTCGTCCGCTGGAGCAGCAAGTGGCGCTGCCGCAAATGGATTTCGATCTGCGTGATATCAAGCGGGTTACCATCGTCGCCTGCGGGACCAGCTATTATGCCGGTATGGTGGCAAAATACTGGTTTGAAACCTTCGCCCGTGTGCCGGTAGATCTCGATTTCGCTTCGGAATTCCGTTATCGCGATCCGGTGCTCGAACCGGGCGGCTTGGCTCTGTTTATCTCCCAGTCCGGCGAGACCGCCGATACGCTGGCGGCTTTGCGTCATAGCAAGGAAAATGGCCAGAAGATCGCCGTGGTGGTCAATGTCCCGACCAGCAGCATGGCGCGCGAAGCCGATCTGCTGCTCCCCACCCATGCCGGTCCGGAAATTGGCGTTGCCTCGACCAAGGCATTCTCCTGTCAGCTTGCCGTCTTGGCGGCGCTCGCTGCGCATCTCGCTGTGGTGAAGGGCAGAATGACCCGCGACGAGGAACGCGAGGTGGTCAAGCATCTTACCGAGGCTCCCGCAGCTTTAAACGCTGCCTTAGCCCATGATGAAGATATCGCCGGCATGGCGCATCTGATCGCACCGGCGCGTGACGTGCTCTATCTCGGCCGCGGCCCCGAATATCCGCTGGCTCTGGAAGGCGCGCTCAAGCTCAAGGAAATCAGCTATATCCACGCCGAAGGCTACGCCTCGGGCGAGATGAAACATGGTCCGATTGCCCTGATCGATGAAGCCGTGCCGGTCATCGTGCTCGCACCGTCCGGTCCACTGTTCGAAAAAACCGTATCCAATATGCAGGAAGTCATGGCCCGGGGCGGCAAGGTCGTGCTGATCTCCGATGCAGAAGGGATCGCCGAAGCCGGAGACGGCTG
>JBALUX010000208.1:0-3889 GCA_036963725.1 Parasphingorhabdus sp.
GCAATCTCGACCTGGCAGATCGACTGGGTCGACTGGTTGCGCCACACTTCGGAGAGAACACCTACTTCCAGACCCCAGTCCGACGGGATGCGGATATTCTTGACGACTTGCCGGCCCATCGCGAACTCTCCGGCCAGCGCATAGCGGAAGCTGTTCAGATAGGTGATATAGTCATTGGGCTCGCAGACCTTCTTGAGCGCGGCCAGCAAGGGCCCGATCAGCAGGCGGACGACGCGGCCGTTGAACTTTTCCTCGGTCGTCCGCGCATAATAGCCTTTGGAGAAGACATAGGGGAAGGTCGGATTGGCCACCGGATACATGAGGCGTGCGAGCAGTTCCCGGTTGTAGGTCAATATGTCGCAGTCATGCAGCCCGACCACCTGGGCGTTGGTGGCGGAAAGAAAATAACCGAAGCAGAACCAGACGTTGCGGCCTTTCCCCGGTTCTGCTGGCGACAGGCCGCGCTCTTTCAGTTCGGCATCGAGCGCAGTCAGCCGCGGGCCGCTGTTCCACAGGATATGATGGCGTTGCGGCAAGCGCGAGAAATATTGTTTCGCATAGGCAAACTGCTCCTTGTCGGCGCGGTCCAGTCCGATGATGATATCATCCAGATAAGGCACTTCGCACAGTTCATCGACGATATTCTCGAGCGCCGGCCCTTCCAGTTCGGAAAACAGACTGGGCAGGACCAGGGCCATGGGATTGGCTTTGCGGAACCCCATCAAATCGGATTCCAGCGATTCGACCGAGCGACCGGACAGGTTGTGGAGTGTCGAAATGCTACCGTTTTGATGAAAATCAGCCATATTTTTCCCTGCTTTTGCGAAGCGTCGAACCTAATCAGCTTTCGCGCAGGTTCAAACCGAATTCTGCCAAAATCTCTGTCACCGCGATCACCCAGCCCTCGGGCCCCGGCAAGGGAGCCGTGCGGACGTTGGGTTTTCCTGATTCAATTGTGACGCCTTCGGGGTTTGGCATGATCACGCCGAAGTCCGCCGCCTCGATCATTGCCAGATCATTCGGACCGTCGCCGAGAGCGATTGAAATGATGTCGCAATCGGGCTTTTGTGCAGCAATGGATTTGACGAGTCGGCCCATCGCCTGTTGCTTGGTGGCGTGACCGGTAAGATGATAAAATCGTCCACCGCGCTGGATCCGGAGACCGGCCTTACCGACGATCGCGCCAAGGGAGTCCAGTTCATCGTCCGTGCCCGACCATAGAAAGGGTTCCGTTGCCTGGCGATCCCTGGCTCGCCTGGCATCCTCCAAGGCCAGTCCGGTAGCATCGACGACCGCCTCGACTGACATGTCGGCAAAGCCGGTAAATTGTCTGCGCAGCGAGACGGGCAGTTCACCGATCTGGTCTACGATTGCAGGATATGCGGTCCCCAGCGTGATCTTGTCGGATTGACCGCCATCGACCGGAAAATAGTTTTTCGGACCATGGATAACCGAACCGTTTTCCGTCACGCAGAGCGAGAAGGGAAGCGGAAGTTCCTGCTTCAGCCAGAGCAATTCCGCATAGGTCTTGCTGGTTACCGGAATGATTTCCGCCAGCGACTGCTGATGGAGTCTCTCGACCAGCTGATCCGCGGGTTTCGCCGAATAGCTGTGATGATCGAGCAGCGTGCCATCCAGGTCGGTACATATCACGGGGTAGACGGATCGCTTTGCCATGGTCGTGATATAGCATTCCGGCCTGAACCGGAAAGCGCTAATCTGGCGGGCCTCTCCTTTTACAGCCAAAGCGGCGTAATGCAGCCGCTTTGGCTTGTCGGTCAGACCGCCGCCAGCGCCTGGTCGAAATCGGCGATCAAATCATCCGGGTCTTCGACACCGATCGAAATCCGTACCAGATTGTCGGTGATGCCGAGCGCGGCGCGGCGTTCGTCGGGGACCGAAATATGGGTCATCGCGGCGGGCAGGCTGGCCAATGTTTCGGTACCGCCGAGGCTCACCGCCAGCTTGGCGATTTTCATTGCGTCGAGGAAGCGGAAGGCTTCGGCCTCTCCTCCCTTGATAAACACCGAAAAGGTGGAACCGGCGCCGCTGCAATGGCGGGCGTAAATATCCTTCTGGCGCGTGTCCTCGATGAAACCGAGATAGCCGAGGCCGTCGACCTTGGGATGGTCGCGCAGGAAGGCGCAGACTTTTTCGGCATTTTCACCGGCCCGGGTCATCCGCAGTTCCAGCGTCTCGAGGCTGCGCATCAGCATCCAGGCGGTATTGGGATCGCAGATCGTACCAATCGTGTTCCGGATCGCGCGGATCGGGTCCATATGGGCCTTGCTGCCGAGCACGCCGCCAGCAACCAGATCGCTGTGGCCGCCGACATATTTGGTCAGGCTGTAGATGACGATATCGGCGCCATGTTTGAGCGGTTGCTGCCAGAGCGGGCCGAGGAATGTATTGTCGATGGCGATGGGCGGCGCGCCTTCTTTGCCAAAAACTTGCTCGCGGGCATCAGCGACGCCTTCGATATCGACCAGAGCGTTGGTCGGATTGGCTGGACTCTCGAGATAGATGATCGCGACCTTGCCGCCATTGGCTGCGGCTTGCGCTTTTGCCTGTTCGAGCATTGTCGCGACTTCTGACGGTGTGGCACCGGCGGGGAAGTCGAGGAAGGTCACGCCAAAGCGGCCGAGTATCTTGTTGATCAGTGTTTCGGTCGCGGCATAGAGCGGGCCGCTGTGGACGACGACATCACCCTGATTGACATTGGCCAGCAGCACCGTGGTGATTGCAGACATGCCGCTGGAAAATACCAGCGCATCCTCGGCCTCGTCCCAGACGCTGAGCCGGTCCTCCAATATTTCCTGATTGGGACCGTTGAAGCGCGAATAGACCAAGCCATCGGAACCGCCGGGGCGCTTGCCGGTGATGCCTTCAAAGAAACGCTTGCCGGCGGCGGCATTTTCAAAGGCAAAGGTCGAGGTCAGGAAGATCGGCGGCTTGAGCGAGCCTTCCGAAAGCTCCGGATCATAGCCGTGGCCCATCATCAATGTTGCCGGTTTCAGCTTGCGGCCGCCAATTTCCTCGATCGGTGCCTTGGGCATCCGCCGGGTGACCGGAACCGCTGCCGTCGGATCATTTTGTTTCGCCATATCTATCTCTCCAAACCGATGAATTTGAATGAAGTCATGCCTCAAAAATTAACTGGTTACAACGGAAACCATCCACACGCAGCCGATTATGATCGGGATGCCGGCAAGGTCAAGCAGCAGGCCGGATTTCAGCATTTTCGGCAGTTCGATATGGCCGGTCGACCAGGCAATAGCATTCGGTCCGGTCCCTGAAGGCAGCATGAAGCCCCAGCTGGCGGCCATGGCGGCAGGCACCGCGAGCAGCACCGGGTCGACGCCGGTGGCGAGGATCAGGCTGGCGACCACCGGCATGATGCCGCTGGCCGTGGCGACATTGGAAGCAAATTCGGTCACCAATATCACCAGCGCGACCAGCGCGATGGCAATGACCAGCACCGGCACAGATTTTAGCGGCTCGAGCGCGCCGCCGAGCCATTCTGCCAGACCGGATTCGATAATCCCTGCGGCGAGCGCGAGACCACCGCCGAACAGCATGATCACGCCCCACGGCGCCTTGTTCGCTTCATCCCAGTTTAGCAGCCGCCGACCGGTGCCATCGGGCAGCGAGAATAAAAGCAGTCCGCCGAAAATGGCGACACTGCCATCGTGCAGGGCACCGTCGGGGAAGAGCGTCTTGAGCTGCGGCAGGAACAGCCAGCCGAGCACGACGATCGCGACGACCGGGACCACGCGCTTTTCCGGCACGCTCCACGGGCCCGGCGAGCCGATGGCCAGCTTTGCTTTGACGCCATCGAAACTGTGCCGGCCGACTTTTTGCACGGCGATGAGAATGGCGGCAAGAACGG
>JBALUX010000209.1:0-3731 GCA_036963725.1 Parasphingorhabdus sp.
GATATCGCAGATATGATCGCGGCGCGGGATTAGGCGGGTAGCCACTCCCGCAAAATCGAGTTCACCTTCTCCGGGGCTTCCTGCTGCACCCAGTGCGATACGCCGGGCAGTCGGTGTAGTTCGAGATTTGGCACCCATTGTTCGGTTCCGTCGGTGCAGCGGATGTCGATAGCGGTGTCTTCCTCACCCCAGATCATCAGGGTGGGGACAGTGACCATGCCATCGCCAATATCGCGCGCGTCTTTAGTACGGAGCAGGGCGCGGTAATAGTTGATCATTGAGCGTAGAGCGCCGGGACGGCGGGCGGCGTCGGCGTAGACCTGCAACTCGCTGTCGGGAAACCGGCTTTTGTCGACAGCCATTTTGGAGAAGGCCTCCTTGACCGGCTCGGCCCGATTTCTTCCGAGCATTTTTTCCGGCAACCACGGCAGCTGGAAGAAGAAAATATACCAGCTTTTCTTGAGCTGATACCAATGTTTCATTTCCCGTTGGGCGCATTTGGGATGGGGCACGTTCATGATTACCAGCCTAGTCAGCGGACGGATCTTTTTGATCGCGAAATGCCAGGCGATGATCGCGCCCCAGTCATGCGCGATCAGGGTGACGTCTTCCGCGTCGCTGGCGTCGATCAGCGCGGCGACATCCTGGACGAGAGTGTTCAGCCGGTACGATTCTATGCCGTCCGGTTTGGTCGAACCGCCATAGCCGCGCAAATTGGGGGCCCAGACCTTGTAACCCATTTCTACCAGAAGCGGGATCTGGTGCCGCCACGAATAATTGAGTTCGGGGAAGCCATGCAGGCACAGGGCTAGTTTTTTGCCTTCACCAGCGGTTGCGACTTCGAAGGTCAGGCCATTGGCTTTGACCGATTGGATCGCGATGCCGCTCGCCGGTTCCGGATTCCATGTGAAATTATCTTGCATAAACTTTCCTAGCATCAGCGGACTTTAACCATCCAGTTAAATCTGTTAAGCATGGACAAAATAATAAGGAGAGAGTCGATGCATGATTTGGTAATTCGTGGTGGTACGGTTGTTGATGGTACGGGCGGAGCGCCCTTTGTCTCCGATGTGGCGATTGATGGTGACCGCGTTTCGCTGGTCGGAACAGTGGCCGCAAAAGGTCGCGAAGAGATTGATGCATCGGGAAAATTCGTCACGCCGGGCTTTGTCGACGTGCACACCCATTATGACGGGCAGGCGACCTGGGACGATGAAATGGCGCCATCAAGCTGGCACGGTATTACCACAGTCGTGATGGGCAATTGCGGCGTCGGCTTTGCTCCGGCGCGGCCCGATCGCCACGAATGGCTGATCAACCTGATGGAAGGCGTCGAGGATATTCCCGGCACCGCATTGGCCGAAGGGATGAGCTGGAACTGGGAAACCTTTCCCGAATATCTCGATGAACTGGAAAGAATGCCGCGCACCGTCGATGTCGCGACCCATGTGCCGCATGGAGCGGTCCGTGCCTATGTTCTGGGCGACCGCGAGAAACCCGGTGCAGTCCCCACCGAAGACGAAATCGAACAGATGTCGAAGATCGTCGAGGACGGTTTGAAAGCCGGCGCTCTCGGATTCTCGACCTCGCGGACGATCCTGCACCGCAGCATCGACGGCGAGCTGGTTCCCGGCACGACCGCGACCAAGGAAGAATTGATCGGCATCGGCCGCGCGATGGGGCGGGTCGGCTATGGCGTGTTCGAAATGGCGAGCGATCTCAACAAGGAATGGGACGAATTTGGCTGGATGGGTGACCTCAGCCGCGAAACCGGCATGCCGGTGACCTTTGCGGCGTTGCAGTCGATCGCCAAGGAGCAGTCGCTCGATGAACAGATCGCCAATATGCGCGCCGAAAATGACAATGGCGCCAATATCGTTGCGCAAATCGCGCTGCGCGGAAACGGCATCGTCATGGCCTGGCAGGGCACGGTGCATCCCTTTGTCCGTCACCCGAGCTGGATGGCGATGGAAGCGCTAAGCTGGGACGAGAAATATGCCAAGCTCAAGGATCCGGCATTCAAGGCACAATTGCTGAGCGAGACTGCCGAGATGCCGGAGCAGGTCGATATGGTGCCGGTCTTCATGGTGATCACACAAGGCTGGGCTGCTCAGTTCGAGATGGACGAGGACTTCGACTATGAACCGCAGGCCGACGAAAGCATTGCCGCGCGCGCGGAAGCCGCCGGCAAATCCGGCGCGGAATATGCCTATGACCTGATGATGGCGGATGCCGGCAAGGGCTTCATCTATCTGCCGCTGCTCAACTATATGGACGGCAATCTCGATTTCCTCGAGACCTTGCAGCAAGCCGACGACACGGTGAACAGCCTGTCCGACGGCGGCGCGCATTGCGGCACCATCTGCGATGCAGCCAGCCCGACGTTCATGCTCGAACATTGGGTGAAAAACCGCAAGCGCGGCACGATCAGCATCGAGAACGCGATCAAGCGGCAATGTCTGGATACCGCGCGACTCTATGGCCTGAACGATCGCGGTGTGCTGAAGCCCGGCTATCTGGCAGACGTCAACGTGATCGACATGGAGCGGATCAAGCTTGGCAAGCCATGGCTTGCATTCGACCTGCCAGCGGGCGGCAAGCGCTTGCTGCAAAAGGCTGACGGTTATGACTATACCATCAAGTCGGGTCAGGTGACGTTCAAGGGGGGTGTTGTGACCGACAAGCGTCCGGGCGGCCTGATCCGTGGCCCGCAGATGGTCGAGATGCTCGAAGCGGCAGAGTAGTTGTAGGAGCGCAGCCGGATTGTCGGCTGCGCTCCCGCATTAATCGAAGGAATTAGAATCCGGTCCACCGCAGGCGGACAAAGGCACTTCTGCCTGCGCCTGGCAGACGGGCGCCTAGCGGCACGTCCGAACCACTGACGCGATTATAGCCAGCGAGATGGTCCGTATAATTTTTGTTGAACAGATTCTCGACGCTGGCATCGAGGGTGAAACCTTGCATCAATTCGACATGACCGAATATTCCGGCCAGCACATAACCATTGCTCGGCTGTTCGCTATTGGTGGCCGAGACCTTGTTCTGATCTGCAAAGGCCTGCAATTCCGCGCCCAGGTGCCAGACGTCCTCCTGCCAGCTCAAGGCAACGCGCGCATTGGGCGGCGTGATGCGATAGAGATTGTTATCAATATCGCGCCGTTTTCCCCGGACATAGCTAGCGGTGCCATCCAGATGCAGTGGCCCGCTGATATGCCAGCCGAAGTCCAGGTCGGCACCGTAAATTTCCGCGTCGACATTGGCGAAGCGCAACGGTGTCGGATCGCCGTTCATATTGGCGACCATTTCCACCGGACTGTTGATGATGCCCGGAGTGTCATCAAACGGGGCGCCCTGAATGAAGTCATCCACGCGGCGGTAGAAAATAGTTGGCCGTGCGTAGAAACGGCTGTCCTGATAATCGACGCCGATCTCCGCCGTCCAGGCTTTCTCATTCCCGATATTCAAATCGCCGACATAGATATTGCCGTCGGCAAGGCCACCGCTTGCGCCGGTAGGCAACCATGAGAAGCGCTCGACTGCATTGGCGACACGCGTTTTATAGGCCAGCGACAGGCGGGGTTTGAAATTGCCCATGTCGCTCCAGAAGCGCGCGGCAACATCAATCGTGTCGTCTGACCAGTTGCGATCCGAAGCGGCGAAACCGCTGGCGAGAATGCGCGGGCCCATTGGAACCGCGCTGCCCACAAACGGCGACGCTGCTTGCATGCGAT
>JBALUX010000210.1:0-3726 GCA_036963725.1 Parasphingorhabdus sp.
CGAGGCACTGGCGCGCTGGCATATGGCGGATGGCACCATGCGTATGCCGGACGATTTCATCACTATTGCCGAGGAAACCGGCCTTATCTCCGACCTGTTTTTTGTGGTATTGAGAGCCGCGGCGCTTGAGGCAAAAAAATGGCCGGACGAATTGCATTTCGCGGTCAATCTCTCACCCGTTCAATTTGGTGACGAGTGGCTTGTAGAACGCATATTGCAAACTCTGCTCGACGTCGGCTTGGCGCCGGGGCGGCTTGAAATTGAAATTACCGAAAGTGCACTGGTCAGCGACCTTGATGTTGCACGCAACGTCATCGTATCGCTGAAAAATCAGGGCATCAACATCTCGCTTGATGATTTTGGCACCGGCTATTCCTCGCTTCGCCATCTTTCCGAATTGCCGTTCGACAAGTTGAAAATCGACCGGTCTTTTGTCCACGGCATCGAAACAAATGCCGCGTCGCAATCGATTGTCCGCGCCGTCACCGCGCTGGCGCACAATCTCGGGCTGCAAGTCACCGCCGAGGGCATCGAAACCTATGACAATGCGAAGAGTGTGATGGATTCCGGATGCGATATTGGACAGGGCTTCTTATATGGCCGGCCGAGCCAATGGGGGCAGTTCGCGTTGCCGGACAGCAGTGAATCTGCAGCCAGCGCCGAGCCTGAAGCCGATGTGGACCAATCACGCGGCGACAAAGCGGCCTGAACATATGATTCTGAGATCGAACCTATGTGCCGCTTCGACGGCGGCCCTGTTGCTTTGTTCCTGCCCGGCCGTTGCAGGAGAAGGCCGTGTCGACCAGGCAGAGGGGCTGGAGATTGAAAAAGCCGCATTTGAAATCGAGTTCCAGACGATCTTCGTGCCCGAAAGCGTCGGTGAGGAGGGCGAATGGAAATTCGCCCCGACGGTAGAATATGGGCTGAGCGACCGACTTTCCGTCGGGCTGGAAGTGGAGTTCGAGAAAGAAGCGGGCGAAGCGCTCGCATTATCGGAAGTGGGTGTGCAGGCCAAACTGGCGTTGATCAGCCCCGAAAACGCTCCGGTCGGGATAGGCTTTCAAACGTCCCTGATCTTTGATCGATCCGGCGATATCGGATTTGAAACCTATCTTATCGCGGAACATGACGGCGACAAGATCAACCTTATAGGCAATTTGATCATATCCGGTGAGCCCGGCGACTGGTCAGAGCTTTCGACCAGCTATGTTGGCCGACTGGATCACGCGTTGGGTGATAATTTCTCTCTGGGCCTGGAGAGCGGCGGCGAACTTTCTGGCGAAGCCAAGGGCCGGCATTGGCTGGGCCCGGTTTTCAGTGCCTCTTCGGAAGAAGGCGGCCTTGTGCCGTCGTTGGAATTTTCGGCATTTGCTCCCTTGACCGGCAAAACGCCCGACGTGCAATTCAGGCTGGAGCTGGATTGGGAATTCTAGTCTCCAGATCCCGTCGCAAGAAGGATGCACCATGACTTCCCGGTTATTTGTAAACCGGCGTTTACGCGCCGTTGCCTTCCGTAACAATTGCGTGGCGGAATTAGCTTGCACGTCGATGACGGTGGGCCGGACTGCTTCAACCCGATCCCAAGCCGGCAGGAATAGCGATGAAGAGACCGAACATAGCGGACTTGTCGCCGAAGATACTGTGACCGGCCTGCGGAGGGTGCGGATTTGGTTTACCGGTTATTGCGCCAGAGATGGCAGTACAGCGCCATCACCGGGTCGCGGATCAAGCTTCGATCAAGAAGCGAATATGTAAACGGTTGTAAATAGGCAACCAAACTTCTGGTAAACCTTCTGTAAATGATAGTAAAACCCAAATCATAAAGCGATTATTAAAAGCAATGTTACCGTATCAAGGCCAGTTGGCCGCTGGGAGAATTAAAAATGCGTATAGCGATAGCGGACGATGATTCCGAAATTATCGAGTTTCTGGGAAAAATCGTCGAAGGGCAGGGCTATGTCTATTCGGGTTATCCCGACGGGACCGCGCTTTCCAACGCCCTGTTGCGCGACACGTTTGACCTGGTGATTCTCGACTGGAACATGCCCGGAAAAAATGGCCTGGAAATATTGCAATGGATGGAGGGCGCGATCGAAGACCGCCCACCAGTAATCATGATGACCAGCCGCACGGCGAAGCAGGATATCAGCGATGCCCTCAATGCCGGTGCCGATGATTATATTACCAAACCGGAAGACAAAAATGTCATCGCGGCCCGGATCAACGCTTTGTTGCGCAGAAATAGCGGCGCGTCGACAATGGAAACCACGGCTGAATATGGTGACTATCTGCTCAATCGTATCGAACAGACGGTCAAGCATGGTGACAAGGAAATTGCCCTGACCGCGAAAGAGTTCGAGCTGACCGATCTGATGTTCCGCAACCGTGACCGTACATTGTCGCGGCGCTATATCATGGAGACCGTCTGGCGTACCAACGCGCATCTCGCGACCCGCACTCTCGACATGCATGTTTCGCGGATTCGCTCCAAGCTTTCGCTGAAACCGGAAAACGGGTTTCGGATTTTCACCGTTTTCGGCTATGGCTACAGACTGGAGACGTTCAGCAACGGAGGGTAATTGTGTTTGAAGAATTCCGGGACTGGATTCCTTCATCGGGCCTTCGCCTCTTGGTTGCGCTGTTCATTTGCGCTTTGGCCCTTGCGCCCCATGAAGCCACTGCCCAGAAAAAATCCGATGCGGAGCAAATCACCTATGTCTTCAAGCGCGGTGACACGCTGTTCGGCCTGGCGAATAATTATCTGCGCAAATGGTCCGACTATGTCGCCGTTCAGCGGCTCAACCGGATCGCCGATCCTCACCAGATGCCGGTCGGAACCTCCCTGCGCATTCCGGTCTATTTGCTGAAATATCGCCCGAGCGAAGCCAAATTGAGCGCGTTTCGCGGGAATGTTTCCATCGCTGCCAGTGGCCAGAACCGGACACCGGTCCGCGGACTGAATATTGGCGAGGGCAGCGACATCAAGACGGCAGCGCGGAGCTTTATAACGCTGCAACTGGAAGACGGATCGCAAGTTTCCCTGCCCTCCAACAGTCATGTCCGGATTACCCGTCTGCGCCATATCCTGCTGACCGACAGCATCGATTATGAAATCGCCGTCGACAAGGGCCGTATCCGTTCGAAAGTCGCGCCTCTGGGCAAGAAGGCCGATCGTTATCGTGTGCGCACCCCGGTTGCGGTCTCCGCCGTGCGCGGCACCGACTATCGCACCAGAGTGGATGACGTTTCCGGCACGGCCTTTTCCGAAACGGTTGAGGGCGAAGTGGTCGTTGCAGCGGGCGACAGCCTGAACGGCGCGAAGCTGGTTTCGATACCCGCCGGTACCGGCGCAGCCGCGACGATGAGCGGAGCGCTGGCAAAAGCGGAATTGCTGCCACCGCCGGAACTACTGGATCCCGCAAAAGTGCAGTCGGAGGCGGAGTTGCTGTTCGCTGTCGAACCGCGCGAATCTGCTGTCGGGCATCACATCAGCATCGCATCCGATGCCGGTTTTGTGGATATTGTCGCGGAAGCACAGGTGCAGGGCGCGGTACTGGAATTGCCGACGATCCCCAACGGTCGCTATTTCGCCAAGGTAACCGCGCTGGCTGCGGACGGTTTCGAGGGCATGCCCGCAACTTACAGCTTCAAGCGTCAGTTGAGCACTCTGGGCGGCAGCGCCGACGCTGGCGATTTCGGCTATCGCTTCAAATGGTTTGGTGAAGG
>JBALUX010000211.1:0-3668 GCA_036963725.1 Parasphingorhabdus sp.
GAACATGATCCGCGACACGCGGAAATAGGTTTCGGGACGCTTCGTCATGCAGGTTCCGTGCTTCGCCCATTCATGCGCCATCATTCTGGTAGTCGGCATCATGCAGAAATTGCGTTGCACCACCGCAGGCGGCAGCGCCTTGGTCGGCGCGCAATATTGCGGATAGGCGGGACCGCGCGTGTCGGGCCATAGGCCATGGAGTATGAACCCGAAGCTGCCGTCATCGCCGCTGCACTGGGTCTTGTCGCGGCGGCTGTCCTTGCGCATGCGGCAATATTCCGGCGACCAACTGAGCGCCAGCGTATAGGCGGTAATGGGTTTGATGCGGCGGTGCTCGGAGGCGGGCTTGCGCTCGGCGGGAGCGCTGAGGCCAGATGGTGGACTGCATTGATAGGATTGGGCTTGGGCTGTGGCCGGAAGCATGAAAAGCAAGACCGTTCCGGCAATCTTCATCTGAATATATCCTTCAAATCGTCGACGTCCGAGTGGGCCACCCGGCCTTTCGTTTCGAACCATGTTCGAGAATCTGTCCGGAACAGCAATATGACTGACCCGAGAGCCATTACCTGTGTGATTACCGAAAATAAAATCTCGCTGATTGTGAGCTCCGTCAGCGTTCTTGCCATAGCAACCAGACCCACCCCCAAAAATACTGTATATATCCACTTAGCAATGCCACTCGCTCGACGAGCAATAAAATACCAAAGCAATATCGGTGTAGCAAAGCTGACAGCCACAACCACAGCCAGCACGAGAGTCATTTCCGTCCCCCAACTTACGAGGCCTCCCATGTCGCCGAAAATCTGTTCGCGATGATAAACGATATCCACGAGAGGAACCGCAAGGGAACCCCAAAAAAGTCTTTCGAACCATATTATGGATTGCGGCCGGCTTTTTTTCACAACTCGATCAGCTTCCACCCTCTTCGTCATGCTGAACTTGTTTCAGCATCCATCGCACCTCTGCTGGCGGACAGCAATTGGTCGCGTTATGGACCCTGAAACAAGTTCAGGGTGAAGAACATCGCTAAACTTGCTCAAAATCCAGCCCAATATCCGCAGCCGGTGCACTCTGCGTGAGCCTCCCCACGGAAATAAAATCCACTCCCGTCGCCGCCTTGTCGCGGATCGTTTCCAGCGTCACGCCGCCGCTCGCCTCGGTCGCCACGCGGCCACGGATCAAAGTTACCGCACCGCGCAGGGTTGCCGGCTCCATATTGTCGAGCAGCAAATGGGTTGCCCCCGCTTCCAGCGCCAGTTCGATCTGGTCGACCCGGTCGACTTCGCAGATGATATTCTCGACGCCCGCTTCCTTCGCGCGCCGGACCGCTTCGCCGACCGAACCGGCGACCGCGACATGATTGTCCTTGATCATCGCCGCGTCCCACAGGCCCATGCGGTGATTCTGCGCCCCGCCCATCCGCGTCGCATATTTCTCCAGCACCCGCAGCCCCGGTATCGTCTTGCGCGTGTCGAGCAAGGTACAGCCCGTCCCCGCGATCCTCCGGACATATTCGTTGGTCATGGTCGCGATGCCGGTCAGATGCTGCACCGTATTCAGCGCGCTGCGCTCCGCGGTCAGCATCGCCCGGCCCTTGCCTTTCAGCCGCATGATATCGGTGCCAGCTGCAACAGCCTGGCCTTCCGCGGCGAGGATTTCAATCTCGACATCGGGATCGAGATAGCGGAAAAACGCCTCTGCAATCGGCAGCCCGGCGATCACCGCATCATGGCGGCTGTCCATCACGCCGGAGAATATCGCATCGGCGGGAATGACGGCTTCCGACGTAACATCGCGCCCCCCGCCTCCATAAGGCGCGCCGAGGTCTTCGGTAAGGGTGGCAGCGACGAAAGCGTCGAGGTCGAAACGGTCCAGGGTGAAGCTCATGTAAATGACCTAACCCAATCGACTGTCTGGTGAAAGCGCGAATCTTCTTTCTCCCTTGAGGGAGAAGGTTGCGCAGGCTTAACGAGGAACGAGTTTAGCCGAAGCTGGATGAGGGTGTACCGCTCCGCACATTTCGCGCGCCCCATCCCCGGCAGAACACCATCATCCAACTCCGCCCAGTCAGCAAGCTGACAAGGCTCCAAATCCTTCTCCCTCACGGGAGAAGGAGCAAGGAACTGGCCGAAACTGTCATGGCTTGTCGCGGTGCATCGCTTGTGATAACTATGTGTTTCACATATATTGCGGCATGGATTTCGAATTTGATCCAGGTAAGAATGCGATTAACCGGGCAAAGCATCATCTGCCGCTGTCGTTCGGGCAGCGGATTTTTGATTATCCATTTGTCGAGATTCTACCGTCCTTCAGACCTATCGACGGCGAAGACAGGTACAAGGCGATTGGTCTGGTTGACGGCAAGCTTTTTACCACAATCTATGTAGAGCGCGGCGCGGCAACAAGATTGATTTCAGTAAGGAGGAGCAATGGCCGGGAACAAAGAGACTATGATCGCAATCCCCGCTGATCCGAATGATCCGGAGGACTTTGACGTCAGCGTCGCGGGGCTCGAACGTGCGCATATGGGCCGCTTCATTCGGGTGCTCCGTTATGACCTCGGAATGACGCAGGAGGAATTTTCTAAAACCTATGGCATCCCGCTCGCCAATATCCGCCAATATGAAATCGGCCGCCACATGCCCCCGCCCGCGGTCCGCGCCTATCTCAAGGTGATCCGCGCCGAACCGGAAGTGGTGAAGCGGGTGATGGCTGGGTAGTTTTTTCCCTCTCCGTCAAGGGAGAGGGTTTTGATGGCCCGACGGAGAACAGAGACGTTCAGTAAGGCAGACGCCTGAACATCACGTCCGTTCGCATGACGTATTTTTGTCCGTTGTCGACCGTATCGCCTTTGTGCAACAAGCGGTGCAAGAACATGAGAGCGGTGCCCGTTTTCGGCCTCACTCTTCGTACAACCTCATAGGCTGTGTCATTCCTCTGACCGAAAAGAGTTTCCCCGCCTTCACACTCTTCATTCAAATAGACCATGAAGGTAAGCAGACTTCGCTCATTCTCGTCGCGCGCAAAATGACCATCACGATGCCAGTCAAATTTTTGACCTGGATCATAGCGATAGAAACGCAGTCTTTCGTTGAGCCCAAGTGGTTCCCACCGATTGTGATAAGGGTTTTCGATGAGGTGCGATATCCTTTGCCACAACAGTGCGGCAATATTTTTGTCATCAAGAATGTAGCGATCATTGTTGCGCACTTCGGGACGCAGCACCCCTCCGCTCTCGGTCGTTATCGTCGCTCCGTCATAGCCCCCTTGTTCGCTTAAACCGATATAATGTTGGCATTCTTCAGCCGTCAGAAAATCGTCAATCGTTGCGATATTCTCGGTATGCCAACTGGCAGAAAGGTCTTGTTTCGGACTCATCTCAGCTACCGGACTTTGAACCGGGTATGGCTAGGAGTGCGCCAGATCAGTCGGCCCCAGATCGCCCTGCCCGACCGTCGCGCTCGCCATTTCCATCATGCGGTCGATCGACTTGCGCGCCTGCAGGCGAAGCTCTTCGTCCATCTCGATGCGCGGCTCGAGGTCACGCAGTGCGATGTAGAGCTTCTCCATCGTGTTGAGCGCCATATAGGGGCAGATATTGCAGTTGCAGTTGCCGTCCGCTCCGGGCGCGCCGATGAAATTCTTTTCCGGCACCGCTTTTTCCATCT
>JBALUX010000212.1:0-3433 GCA_036963725.1 Parasphingorhabdus sp.
CCGCAGCAGCGGCGCCAATTGTCGGAATGTCGCATTATCGACCCCGCTTTCGATGGTTTCGATGGCGTTGCCACGCACTTTCGCATTGGCCGAGTGGAGCGACACGATCAGCAGGTCGGCATTGGGCAACAGTCCGCCAAGCGACAGCAGTTCAAGCGCGAAATCAATCGATGCCGCAACCCTCTCGCGCTGAGCGCGGGCGAGAAGCGCGAGAGAGGCAGACTGTCCATCACTCCGCTCCAGTTGGTCCGCGCTGGCGAGCAGCCTGCGGGCGTCGCCAAGCTCGGTCTGCACCAGTCCATCGAGATGCGACGTAAATTGCGCGAAGGATAGTTCGGCCAATGCCCTTGCCGCAACCGAACGCATTCGATAAGATTGCGTGCCATCGGCCATCGCGAACAACAGTCTCGGGATGGCGGTTTCTCCCATCTCTGCCAATATCGCTGCTACCGCCCGCCGGTCACGCGGGGAAAGCCCGCCAGCCGCAGCAAGAATTTCGGGTATCGCTTCCACATCACCGATCCGGCCGAACAGGTCGATGACATTGCGCCTTTGCGCGCGGTCCAAATCTGGCAACAGTGCAGCGAGCCGGGGGATCAAATAGAAATCTTCCGAAGTGGCAGAAGCAATTATCGCTTTCAGCGCAATATCACGCGCTTCCGGACCCTGATCAAGTTGCACGACAAGCCCGTCGAGATCGTCGGTTGGCACAATTGCCGGCTGTGACGGCTCTGCCCGCTGCAATAGTTGTCGGGCGACATCGGCTCTGCCCCCATCGTCGCCCAGAGCGGTCGACCCAAGCAGATCGCGCGCGTCTGGATCAAATTGCGGCGATTGAACACTCCGATCACCGAAGTTCAGCCAGCCAAAGCGCATATTTGCAGCCATTGCCGCAGGATAAAGCTGGCGCAGTGCGACGACTACGGCAATAAGCACCAATCCGATGATGGCACCAATACCGGACAGCTCTCGCATATCGAGATAGTTGGCCGCATAGAGCAGGAAGCCGCCCGCCACGAGACTGGCAACCGGCTCACACATGCCCTCCATCACCGTTCGCAGAGGCCGCTTCACATGCGAGGGCACCGCATTGAAGAGCAGGTTTTCGTTATTATACTGGATCGAAGTCAACACGCCGTGATAGGCAAAAAATGCTGCGAAGGCAGCCCAGGTCCCGCCTTGCAGGAAAAAATAGCCGAAGACCGCGAAATAGGTGAGTGGCAGAATGAAGGCTACATTGCGCACCCCCAGCCGGGCAACCAGCCGGTTGAAAACAAACAGACAGACGACAAGATTGAAGAGGTTCGCCGCCGCGTAAAGCAATCCGAAAAGCGACGCCAACTCCGCCTCGGTCCGCCCCTCCTGCAATACTTGCGAATATTGATATTCGGCGAGATTGGTCATCAGCAATGTGACAAACAAGGTCATCGTCAGGACAATCGCATAGCGGGAATTCCGGAATGCGCGGCCAACCTCGCCTAGCTGGCTCACAGTGCTTCCGGCATCTTCTTCGATCGTCAGATCATTGTCGGCAATCTGGCCCCAGCGTCGCCGCAACAAGCGCGCAAGCGGTGCGCTCATGAACGCAATCACGGCCCACAGAAGCAGGAAATAATGCATCGGAATTAGAGCCGCAAACAGGCTGACAAGCAACGCCCCGCTGGCCGTACCAAGCGCGCAAAATGCAGCAAAAAGCGGGAACAGGCGCTTGGCATCCTGGATATCGAAATAGGTGTCGGTGAAATTCCAGAATAATGTGTAGAGCGCGATATACCAGACCGCCAGATAGAGCTTGAGCGTATAATATAATATTGACTGCCACTCGGGATCGAGGCCCGCGTCGAGCAGCGCCCATAGCGTCGCGCCGCCAGCGATCAGCGCGCCCAGCGTGACATCTACCATATGGCCAATCGAAGACCGGACCAAAAAATAGGAGAAGATTGCGGTGTAAAGCAGCATGACCACCGGCGTGAGAAGGAAGATTACCGGAAGACCATCGGCGCCGACATTGCTCAGAAACGCAGCATCACCCGCACTGAAACCGACGCCCATGCCCATTTGCAGAAGAAACCCGAACAGTCCGAACTGGAGCAATTTTGGCCATTCGCCAAGCTCCAGACGAAAGATATGATTAAAGAATTTCTGCAATTACTCCCCCGCTGGCACCGAGCCTAGCTGCTCTTAATCAAATATTTTTACTAAGTCCTTTAGAATTGGCTATCCTATCGGTTCGAACGATCGGGCAGTTCGGAACATCGGGGGTTTTCATGTCGGCCATGGGCGAGATAGCACAGCGTAAGCGCAGATTTGGCCTGAAGCCACAGTTGGTTTTATTATTGCTGTCTCTGAACCTGATTTCCGCCTTTGCCTATAGCGCTGCGCTTTATACCAACAGCAAATCGGAGATCATCGCAGGTATTGACGGGCGACTAGCCGCCGCCGCAAATGCCGGGCGTGAGATGATCCCGGAAGGTTACCATCGCCGGATCACAGGACCGGATTCGATTGCGCAGGACGAATTTGACGAAGTGCAAAAACGCCTGTCCCGCTTCGCCAATGATTCCGGTTTCGTCTACGTCTATTCCTACATGAAATTTGGCGATGAGATCCGCACTGTTGCGACCAACGCCACATCAGCCGAACTGGAAGCCGGAACCCAGACCGGATATTTCGCGCTGTACAAAACAGCACCGGCGAAGCTCTACCAGAGTTTTGAAGACGGCCGCATCCGGTTCGATGATTATCATGACTCCTTCGGTTCGTTCCGTTCGATCTACAAACCGATACGCAGTCCGGACGGACGTGTTCACGTAATCGGTGCCGATATCGACCTGGCAAGCCTGGACAAACGGTTGCACCAGGCATTGGTCAAATCGATCCTCATCAGCATCATGATGTTCGCTCTGGCGATGGCGGTCGGGTGGCTTTTGATAGCGCGTATAGTCGGGCCGTTGGTAAGCCTCACCGCCTATACCAGGAATATCGAGCAACGCAGTTTTGAGGCAGACGAAAAGGAAATGGCTGCGATGCAATATATCAGCCAGAGCCGAGGCGACGAGGTTGGTAGCCTGGCTGAGGCCATGGCGGCGATGATTTCACGTCTGCAACGCTATCTGATCGAAATGGAAGCCGCCACCGCTGCACGCCAACGGGTAGAAGGCGAATTGTCCGCCGCGCGCGACATCCAGATCGGCATGCTGCCCCGCAAATTTCCACCATTCCCGGACCATAGCGAGCTAGACGTTTTCGCGATGCTCGAATCCGCCAAAGAAGTCGGCGGAGATCTTTACGACTATTTCCTGATCGACGAACACCGCCTGTTTTTTGTGGTCGGCGACGTCTCGGGCAAGGGTGTTCCTGCGGCACTGTTCATGGCGATGACCACCAGCCTGTTCAAAGCACATGCCATGGCATCGCATTCGACCGGCGAAAT
>JBALUX010000213.1:0-3407 GCA_036963725.1 Parasphingorhabdus sp.
CCCTTTAACGGAAAAAAGGAGCAAAGGGAAAAACTAACTACGCGACAGGTCGAGGAAACGCGCCGCCGCCTCGAATTCCGCCTGTTTGAGATTGCGCATGGCAACGGCCACATCGTCGCGGCCCCATTGCTGCTCCTGCCAAAGCTCTTCCAGATTGACCAGAGGCCAGAGCGTGTCGGTATCATGGGTCTGTTCGACCAGCCCCAGTGTGGCGATCAGCGAGCCGGACAGGCCGACCAGCGAGAGCATTGCGGCGATGGTAAAGCCGTCCTGTGCCTCGACCACCTTCCCCAGACGCGCGATCGTTTCGTCCGGCTGCGCTTCATATCGGATGCCGTGGATCAGATTGAAACCGACATCATAACGCTGCCGTGCCCAGTCGAGCAAAGGGTCCCAATGTTCCGCCTGATGGTCGATCAGCGCCTGCTGCCCCTGATCGGCGCGATAGTAGAGCATGTCGCTGTCGGCAAAAGCGGCGATGCGGGAAACGATCCGCTCGCGTTCATTATCGACCTGATCCAGCGCGCCCTGCGCCAGCGCGGTCAGCGGCATTGACGCGGGGACGATGTCCTCTCCCTGCGCCGCCCATTCGGCGGCAATTGCATCGGCAAGACCGGAGGCGGGAACGGCCAGCGGTTTGCGCTGCGGTGTTTTCATCGGACGCCCGTCGAGCGAGATCGCATGGGCGCCATCGACCGGCGAAACCGATACGTTCTTGTAGAAACGTTTCATGGCGCGTCCGTGCCCTCTGCCGCCTTGGCGATTTCTTCTTCGGCGACCCGCGCGCGAATATATTTGCGGATGATCCAGACCGGCAGCACCCACATTTGCGCAAGGCCGAGAATGAGCAGCACATAGCCAGCCGGAGCGGGAACCGGCGGTAGCTTGTCCAGCGCAATCGCCAGACCGAGCATCACCAGAATCACGCCAAGCAAACGGATCATGCTGATCAGCCAATGCACGGCTTTCGCCTGCTTTTCCTTCACAGGATCCGGTACATATTCATCCTGTTCGTCGATCGGCTCGTTCATCGGTTCAATATTCCATGCAGGTCCGCCATATTGGCCACCACTATTTCTGCGCCGGCGTCGACCAGTTCATGCTCGTCATGATAGCCCCAGTCGACCCCGACAGCACGCACCCTGGCGTTTACCGCCATCGCCATGTCGAAGCTGGTATCGCCGATCATCGCCGTGGTTTCCGGCGCTGCGCCGGCTTCGGCCATCGCCAGTTCAACCATCGCCGGATGCGGTTTGGACGGGTGCCGGTCTGCCGTCTGCAGCGTCACGAACCGGTCGAGCAACCCGTGCGATTCGAGCACATGTTGCAGGCCGCGATCGGACTTTCCGGTCGCGACACCCAGGACCCAGCCGGATGCTTCCAATTCTTCCAATGTCTGGAGCAACCCGTCATACAGCGGTTCGTGCAATCCACCCGCCTGACGCATGGCGGAAAAGTCGTCCTTGTAGGATTGCGTCACTGCCGCGACTATTTCCTCATCGCCTTCGGGGAACAGGCGAGCCACCGCTTCCATCAGGCTGAGCCCGACGATCCGGCGCACCAGATGGTGATCGGGCGCAACCAGACCGTGCTTCTCAAACGCCTGATCCATAGAGGCGCAGATATTGGCCTGGCTGTCGACCATGGTGCCGTCGCAATCGAACAGGGCTAGCTTGTTGCTCATGTCTCTCCAAATTCCTGCATCAGATGGGCCATGGCGCGGCGCCCGGTTGCATCCAGCGCCTTGGCCGCATTTTTGCGAACCGCAGCAGGTTTGTTCTGGCCAAGCTTGGCGGTCGGGCGCCAGGCCAATATTTCCATCTCGAACCCGACAATCGCATCGACCATCTTGTCAAACTTTGCCGCATCCATCTTGTCCCGGTGCCACGGCGTTTTCGGAGTCAGCTTCGCTTCATTCTGGGCGCTAAGGTCATCCAGCAAGCTGATCAAGCCCTCGCGCTCCATCTGGCGGACCGTGCCTTCCAGTTCCAGCGCGAGATAATTCCAGGTCGGCACCTGATCGTCGATGCCGTACCAGTCCGGACTGATATAGGCATCCGGCCCGTTGATCACGCACAGTGCCTTGTTCTTGGCAATATGTCTGGTCAGCGCATTACCGCGCGACAGATGAAATTGCAGCGCCCCGTCACCGGTAGAAAAAACCGGCACATGGGCGACCCGCGGGCCATCCGGCGTTTCGGCAAACACCATCCCGAATCCGATTTCCGCAATCATTGCCTCGAGCGCGGCCCGCTCGTCGGCGTCCTGATGATCATTGGCAGATTTCGGCCATCGGAAGGCGGGATCGGGATGCATTATTTGGGTTTCTTGTGGAGAGCCTGCTTGACCTTGGCCTTGTGCGGCATGTTTTTCTTGTGCGTTGCCTTGCCGGCATTGGGCCGCTCGCGCTTGGTCGGCTTGCCTGCCTTGGTCGGCTTGCCCGTAGTCTCGCCGCGACCGCGACGCTCGCCGCGCTTGTCCTTGCGGATCATCTTGGCGTGAGCCTTGGCCTGCTGTTTGCGGACCATCTTGCCACCCGGCTTCTTCTCGTCGAGCGGAAGATCGCCCAGAAGCAGATCCAGGCCGAGATTCTCGACAGTTTCGGCGAAATGGGTTGGCAGGTCTGCCGTCACGTCGAGATTGTGACCGTCGGGATGCTCGATCCGCAAACGCCGTGCGTGCAAATGCATCTTGCGGCTGATCGTGCCGGTCAGGAACGCATCCTTCCCGCCATATTTGCCGTCACCGACAATCGGATGGCCGATAGCCGCCATATGCACACGCAGCTGATGGGTGCGTCCGGTATGGGGTTGCAATTCGACCCAGCAAGCGCGGTTGCCGGCGCGTTCGATGATCCGGTAGCGCGATTTGGCCGACTGGCCATTTTCTTCGTCGACATGCATTTTCTCGCCGCCGGAACCCGGCTGTTTGGAAAGCGGCAGATCGATCACGCCATCGGCGATTTCGGGCACGCCCATGACGATCGCCCAATAGACCTTGCGCACATCGCGGCCGGAAAAGCGTTTCGAGAAAAAGGCTGCGGCTCCCGGCGAGCGCGCCAGCAGGATCACGCCGCTAGTGTCCTTGTCGAGCCGGTGAACCAGCTTCGGTCGCGATTTCGCATCATAGGTCAGCGCATCGAGCAGGCCGTCGAGATGGGTTGTCGTCTTGCTGCCGCCCTGCGTCGCCAGGCCGGGAGGCTTGTTGACCACGATCGCGGCCTTGTCCTTGTGAATCACCAGTTCGCGAGCAAAATCGATCTGGTCCTGCGAGAGGTCCGACTTGGCTTTGGCAACGCGGCCCGGCCGTTCGATTTCCTGCGGCGGTACGCGCAAGACCTGTCCGGCCTGGACTCGATCGCCTGGCGAAACTCTCTTGCCATCCAGCCGCAATTGCCCGGTCCGCGC
>JBALUX010000214.1:0-3363 GCA_036963725.1 Parasphingorhabdus sp.
CCCCAGTTCTGGCCGCCACGAATGAAGAAGGCCTGGATACAGACGGTCGAACCCTTCGCCGCCAACGCAAAAATATCGGCGTCCGGCAGGCCGGCTGCATTGATCGCCTGACTGCCCTGGATGAAGGTCAGCGCTCTCAGCCGGTCGCGGTAAACCGCCGCCATTTCGAAATCGAGAGCCTCGGAAGCCTTTTCCATCGCGCCGCCGAGCTTGTTCTGCACCTCGGTCGATTTGCCGCACAGAAAATCGCGCGCATCCTCGACCAGCTCGGAATAATCCTCCTTGCTGATCCGGTCGACGCAAGGCGCGGAACAGCGCTTGATTTGATAGAGCAGACAGGGCCGCGACCGGTTGTTGAAGAAACTGTCGGTGCAGCTGCGCAGCAGAAACAGTTTCTGCAGCGCATTGATCGTCCGGTTGACCGATCCGGCGCTGGCAAAAGGCCCGAAATATTGTCCCTTGGTCCGCTGCGCGCCGCGATGCTTGGTAATCCGCGGAAAATCATGATCGTCACGCAGCAATATGAAAGGAAAGCTTTTATCATCGCGCAGCAAGACATTGTAGGCAGGGCGGAATTTCTTGATCAGCTGCGCTTCGAGCAGCAAGGCCTCGGCTTCGCTGCCGGTGGTGACAATGGTCATCGAGCGGGTCTGCGCGACCATCCGCAACAGACGGTGCGGTAGACGATTCATCTGGACATAGGCACCAACACGGGCCTTTAGCGACCGCGCCTTACCGGCATAAAGCACGTCCCCGCGCTTGTCCTGCATCCGGTAGACACCGGGCCTTGTCGGCAGGGTATTCAATACCTCGCGGATCGCCGCCATCCCCGCCTCGAGATCGGGCGTATCCCCCTCCCCGCGCACCGCATAGGTCGCTTTATCCTCGTTGAAACGGGAAGCGGCATTGGGATGATCGGGACGGTCGGCTTTGGACATGGAGCTTATCTAAGCGTGCATGGAGTGCAATGCCAGAATCAATCGCTCCGGTATCCCCGCAAGAACGGGAAACCGGAGCAATGATGTGAAATCAGTTTAGCAAACCGGGTTTTCGTCTGAACGGCGGCAATCTGCCCTAGTTCAGCGTCTTGCCGATATCGCCAATGGCCTTGTCTACAAGAGCCTTGTCCGCAGCGGCATCGTGGCGCGCAGCAATCATGGCTTCGGCGGCCTGGGTTGCTGCGGTCGCTGCCTTGGCGCGAACCTCGGCGATGGCAGAACGTTCCGCCGCACCGATTTTTTCTTCTGCCATTTTCTTCCGGCGGGCGATCAGGGCCTTGGTGTCGACCTCTGCCTGCTTGACCAGGATCGCGGCTTCTTTTTCAGCACTATCCATCAACGCTTCGGCTTCTGCCTGCGCGCCAGCGGTCTTGGCTTCATATTCGGCCTTCAGAGCCTCGGCTTCCTTGCGGAGATTGGCCGCTTCGTCGAGGGTCTTCTTGATCTCGGCAATCTTGTTGTCGAGCATACCGCCGACGATCTTGGGCACCTTCGTCCACAACATGATCGCAAATACGATCAGAACGCCAACTGCAACCCAGAATGTCGGATCCTGCAGCGGGCCGACAGCCCCTGCGCCTTCTGCCAAAATCGTCAATAGCATATTCTATCTCCTTCAGCAGGCGCTCAGAAAGCGGCCTTGACCGCCTTCTTTGCATCGGCTGCCGAAACCTTGGCACCGGAAACCGTCGCGACAATCGCCTGAGCGGCTTCGGCGGCCACGGTTTCGATTTCCTTGAGCGCCGAAGTCTTGGCGGCTTTCAAAGCGGCATCCGCTTCGTCCGCTTTTTTCGCAAAGCCGGCATCAGCCCGCTTGACCGCAGCTTCGTTCTTCTTTGCCGCTGCGGCCTTCGCTTCGTTGACATTATTCACGGCGTCGGCCCGCGCATCATTTATACTGGTGCGATAATCGGCCTCAATCTGCTCGGCCTTGTCTTGCGCAGCCTGGGCTGCAGCAAGATCGTCCGTAATCCGCTTCTGGCGGTCATCGACCGTTTTGCTGATCTTGGGCACCATGCTTCTGGCAATGCCAAAATAGATGATTCCGATCACGATCAGCAGCCAGAAAAACTGACTACCATAGACTTCCATAAGCTGACTAATTTGAGGCATTATTCACCTGTAAATTCAAGACGCAAAACCGACAATATGGCCGAGTAAAACCCGGCCAACGCATATAGCAGATTATTCTGCTGCTGCTTCTGCCGGTGCTTCAACTGCTACTGGCGCATCGACAGCAGCGGCTTCTACAGCAACGACTTCTGCTGTTGTAACAGCTGGCGGTGCGTAGAGAATGATCATGGCGACAGCAAAAGCGATCAGGCCGAGCAATTCAGCAGCAGCAAAGCCGATGAACAGACGTCCCTGCTGGCCGTCAGCCGCAGATGGGTTGCGCAGAGCGCCTTCGAGGAAGGATGCGAAAACATTACCAACACCGGATGCAGCAACACCGATACCGATTGCAGCGATACCAGCGCCGATTACTTGTGCAGAAGCGAGATCCATTTTTTAAACTCCGTATTGAAAAATTAGGATTGAAAGTGACTTAGTGAAGATTTTCCGCATCGCTGATATACAGAGATGTCAGAAGAGCGAAAACATAGGCCTGAATGGCGCATACCAGAAGTTCCAGTGCGCTGACAAATGCGATGAAGAGGATGCTCAGCAACGCAATGCCCCAGGAGGCGCCGCCCGCGTCGATGGCCTGGACCACAAAGCTTGCGAACACCTTGATCAGGATATGACCGGCGATCATCGCAACGAACAGCCGCAGCGCAAGGCTGAACGGGCGAACGAGGAACGACAGAAGTTCGACAGAGAAAATCAGCGGCATCATCCACAGCGGCGTGCCGTGCGGGATGAACAGACTGAAAAACTTGAAGCCGTGCTTCCAGAAACCGACAATCAGCACGATCGAGAAGCTGATCGCTGCCAGCAGGCCGGTAACGGTGAACTGGCTGGTGATGGTAAACGGATGAATGCCCGGAATGATCCCGAACGGCATCATGCCGAGCAGGTTGGAGAACAGGATGAACATGAACAGGGTGAAAACCCATGGCGTATATTTCTTGCCATTGGGGCCGATGCTGTTGGCGATGATATTGTCGATGAATCCGACAACGCCCTCAACCATGACCTGCCAGCGGCCGGGAACCAGCTCGCGCTTCATTCCGCCCATCATGAAAACATAAAGCAGCACAAGGACGACAAACATCCAAAGCGCGCTGTTAGTGAAATCAATCTGCTGCCCGAATAGAGTGAAGCCATCAAAGATGGGCTGCACTTCAAACTGGTGCATAGGATCAATTTTGCCTTCGGTAGCCACTAATCAAACCCCTGATCGTCAATCGTCATCATCTGGTAA
>JBALUX010000215.1:0-3335 GCA_036963725.1 Parasphingorhabdus sp.
CTGATTGGCTGAAAAAGGGCAAAACGACTCGAAAAGGGTTGTTGGTCGAACGCTTCCGTCATTATTGGTTAAGCTGCTTTGCTTTACAGACGATTCCAGCCTATATTTGGCGCCGATCTAGACCGACAGGACACTATTGATGAAAAAGCCCGTTTTGCAAGCCGCCGCCCTTGTGCTGACTGTTGCGCTTTTGCCCGCGACAACTTCTGCAATTTCGGCCGTGGACGCAAATACCTATCGCGAAATGGAGCAGTTCATGAGCGTTTTTGAGCGGGTACGGAACGACTATGTCGATCAGGTCGACGACGCCGATCTGATCAAGGGCGCGATTGAAGGCATGCTTGGCAGTCTCGACCCGCACAGCAGCTTTCTCGACGCGCGCGATTTCGAAAATCTGCGGACCCAGACCGACGGCAATTACGGTGGCCTGGGCCTTTCGGTGACTCTGGAAGACGGTGCGGTGAAGGTCATTGCGCCATTCAAGGATACGCCGGCAGACAAGGCGGGCGTGAAAGCGGGCGACTATATCACCCATATTGATGGTGAACTGATCTACGGCGGAACGCTGGATGAAGCCGTTGAGGAAATGCGCGGCAAGCCCGGCGAACCGATCACGATCACGATCGTCCGTCCCGGCCGTGACAAGCCGTTCGATGTTTCGATGAAACGCGCGATTATCGATCTCAAGCCGGTCACCTGGGAAATCAAGGACCAGATCGGCGTGATCAGCATCAACAGCTTTTCCAATGACACGGGCGCGGATGTCGCAGCCGCCATCGTCGGCATCGACAAGTCTCTCGGCAAAAAACCACTCGGCTATGTGCTCGATCTGCGGTCCAATCCCGGCGGCTTGCTTGATGAAGCCGTGTCCGTATCTGATGTCTTCCTGTCGCGCGGCGAAATCGTGTCGCAGCGCGGACGCGAAAAATCCGACATTGAACGCTATTTTGCCAAGAGCGGTGATGCCGCTGGCGGTCTGCCGATCATTGTCCTGATCGATGCGGGTTCGGCTTCGGCTTCCGAAATTGTTGCCGGTGCCTTGCAGGACCATCATCGCGCACTGGTCATGGGCGAACGCAGTTTCGGCAAGGGTTCGGTACAGACATTGCTGCCGCTTTCGAACAGCAGCGCATTGCGTCTGACCACAGCGCGCTATTACACGCCATCGGGCAAGTCGGTGCAGGAGGGCGGCATCGAACCCGATATCAACGTGCCGCAACTGTCCGACCCGGATTACAAGACCCGGCCCCGGTTCCGGGAATCCGATCTGCGCCGCCATCTGGTCAACGAGATCAAGTTGAAAGACGAAGTGCTCGAAGAAGACAGTAAGGAAGATCCACGCTTCAAGCAGACGGCAGAGGAATTGAAGGAGCAGGGCGTTGAAGATTTCCAGCTGCATTATGCTCTGGAGACCATTGGCCGCCTCGGACCCGAAGGATTGAAAATGGCGATGAACAAGGCTGCCAAAAAACCTGCCAAGAAAACAGTGGTAGCGAAAAACTAGGACAGTCTGATGGCATCGATCCGCAATGCCGCCTGGCTGGCCTTCCTGCTACCGACAGCTTTGCTCGGCGGTGCGCTGATCGGTCAATATGGCTTTGGTCTTTATCCCTGCGAAATGTGCATGTGGCAAAGATGGCCGCATCTTGCCGCTATCATCCTTGCCTTTCTTGCGTTGATGTTGCGTTCCAAGTCCGGATCGATGCTGATGGTCTTTGCCGCAGCAATAGCAATATTGATCAGCGGTTTGATCGGCGGCTTTCACGCCGGTGTGGAATATCACTGGTGGGAAGGAATTACCTCCTGCGCGACCAATTTTGCAGCAGGTGGCAATATGCTAGATTCGATCATGAATGCGCCGCTCGTCCGTTGTGATGTCGCTCCCTGGTCGCTGTTCGGCATTTCGCTGGCCGGCTATAATTTCCTCTTGTCAGTGAGTGGCGCTATCCTCATCTTGATGATGCTTGCGAAGCAGCGAAAGGGTGCCAACCATGTCTGAGACGAAATTGGGACAAACAAGAGCCGATATTGCGTCGATGATCCGCGTCAATCAGGCTGGTGAATATGGCGCGGCACAAATCTACAAAGGCCAGCTTGCGGTCATGGGCGACAATGCCCCGCAGAGCAGCGAGATCCACCATATGGCCGAGCAGGAGCAGCGGCATCTCGACGCCTTTGACCAGATGATCGCCGAGCGCGGAGTGCGGCCCACGGCGCTGCAACCTTTCTGGAAAATCGCCGGCTATGCGCTGGGCGCGACAACGGCAGCGATGGGCCCCCGGGCTGCCATGGCCTGTACGGCGGCGGTCGAAACCGAGATTGATCAGCATTATCAGGAGCAGCTTGATGCACTTGAAGCAGAAAGCGAGCCTGAGCTGACCCGTATGATTGCGGAGTTTCGCGAAGAGGAATTGGAGCATAAGGCAACGGCAATTGCATCAGGAGCGGAAGACGCGCCCGGCTATCCGGTTCTGAGTGTGGCGATCCGGCTGGGCTGCCGGGTTGCGATAGGATTGTCGAAACGAATTTAGGAAGCGCAACCCGCTTCAGCACCGGTTCAGAACGGTGCGGACAAAGGAACAATATGATGAAGAAAATTTTGATTTCCGCCGCCGCGCTATCGGGTGCAGGCTTGTTGGCATTTCCGGCGCAGGCCCAGGATCAGGCCGGAGACCGCGTCAATCAGCTGGTCATCTATGGTGACGATCCATGCCCGCAAAGCAGTGCTGAAGAAATTGTCGTCTGCGCGCGCAAGGACGAGGGTGACCGGTACCGGATTCCCGAAACCCTGAGAAGCGGCAGTCTGGGCGATGCCAAGAATCAGGGATGGTCGGAACGCGTCAGATCCTATGAATATGTCGGGGCTTCCGGGACCAGCAGCTGTTCGCCCACCGGTGCGGGTGGCTTCACCGGATGTACACAGGCGCTGCTGAGGCAGGCCTATGCCGAAAAAGAGATTGATGACACCGTCAACTGGGGTCAGCTGATCGAGGAAGAACGGCAGAAACGCCTGTCCCGGATCGATGCGGAAGCCGATGCGGTGGAAGAACGGTTGCTCGAAATCGAAGCCCAGCGCGAAGCGCGGGAAGCAGCAGCCGGAGCAGCCAGAGAGCGGCTTGATGCAAAGGATGCCGATGCGCTGAGGGTTACCAATGATCTCGCCGTGCCACCGGGGGCGGATGAAACCCCCGGTCCGGATGACGAGTGATTAGCTAGGTTTCTGGGCCATTATCCAGCGGTTCACCTGCGCCTCGAGCATATCGAGCGGCACCGCTCCCTGTCCAAGCACGACATCATGAAACGCGCGGAGGTCGAATTTTTCGCCCAGCTCGCGG
>JBALUX010000216.1:0-3333 GCA_036963725.1 Parasphingorhabdus sp.
GCTGCGACCGCGCGATCCAGCCCATCGGCGCCTGCACGATCGGATATTTCGCGCCGCAATGTTCGAGAAAACGGTTCATATAGTGCCTTTCTTCAATGTCGCCGGCTGTGATCAGCCCATCGGGTACATGATTTCCCGGCTGATCTTGTAGATCCGCTTCATCATTTCCGGGCTGAGTTCCAGATCGGCGGCAGCGAAGATCTCAGGCAGTTGATCAGTGTGGGTCGCGCCAACGATGGTAGAAGCGACGAAATCATGTTGCTTCGACCAGGCGGTTGCCAGCGTCACTGGCGCAACGCCCAGTTCTTCGGCAATCGCCATGAACCGCTTGGTCGATTCCTCGGACTTGGGATTGACAAAACGTTCGGCCATTTTCTTCTGCCGGCCGCCCAGATTGAGATAGGCCGAGAAACGCGCACCTTCCGGTGTCGCGCCATCATTATATTTGCCCGAGAGAGCACCACCGGCAAGCGGTGAATAAGGGATCAGGCTGACCCCTTCCTGACGGCACACCTGCGCCAGTTCATCCTCGAACCGGCGGTTGTTCATGCTGAAATTATTCTGGATGGTACAATAGCGGGTGACGCCGAGCCGTTCCGAAGCCTCGAGCGACTTCATCAGCCCCCAGCTGGTTTCATTGGAGCAGCCGATCGTGCGGATCTTGCCCTTGCGGATTTCCTCGTCGAGCACTTCCATCGTCTCGTCATAGGCGGTGCCGTGATCGGGCCAGTGAGTCTGGTAGAGATCGATATAGTCGGTCTGCAGCCGTTTGAGGCTTTCATCCAGCGCTTTGACGATATTGTGGCGATCCATCGCGGTCATGCCTGCGCGCTTGGCCGAGGCGATCCAGCCGTGGCTGGGACCGGACACCTTGGTCGCGATGATCAGGCTGTCACGGTCCTTGCCCTTCATCCAGCGGCCGACAATATTCTCGGTTTCGCCTGCCCATTCCGGCTTGGGCGGCACAGGGTAATTTTCCGCCGTATCGAAGAAATTGATCCCGGCCTCGACTGATTCATCCATGATCCGGTGCGACATCGCTTCGTCGGCGCCGCTGCCAAAGGTCATCGTGCCCATGCAGATTTCGGATACATATATCGGGCTTCGGCCCAGGCGGCGTTTTTTCATGCAAATGTCTCCGGGAGGCAGGACGTTGGATTAACTGTGCGGTTAAGTATCATAAACCCCACGGGTTGCGAAACGCAATCCAATTTCTTTCGGACCTAGCCGGCCTGACCGAGAACCAGACAGGCAAGGAACATCAGAAAACCGGCAAAGCGGTTGGACCGGAATTTGCCCAGAGCATCGTCGCCATCGCTGCTTTTCAGCGTCATCACCTGCCACAGGAAATGCAGTGCGACCGGAACCAGCGCCACAAGCCCAAGCCATTGCGGGCGCAACATCCAGAAGGCCACAGCCCAGCTTGTGAGCGCGATCAGGTAGAAAACCAGCACGCCAAAGCGCACATTTTCGCCCAGTCGCAGCGCGCTCGAGCGGATACCGACCAGAGCGTCATCTTCGCGATCCTGCAGCGCGTAGATCGTATCATAGCCGATCACCCAGAATATCGACCCGAAATAGAGTAAAGCCATCGCCCAGTGAAATTGCGGTTCGATCGCCAGCCATCCGACCAGCGCACCCCAGCTGAACACCAGTCCCAGCCACGCCTGCGGCCACCAGGTGATGCGCTTCATGAACGGATAGGCGGCAACCAGCGCGAGGCTGCCCAGCGCCACCAGCTTGGCGGTCCCGTTGATCTGGAACCAGACGGTGAGCCCGATCAGACATAATATCCCGAGCCACACCCATGCCGACTTGAGGGAAGTGGCGCCACTGGCCAAAGGCCGCGAACGGGTCCGCTCCACCTGACGGTCGAGATCGCGGTCGACGATATCATTATAGACACAACCCGCGCCGCGCATCGCCATCGAGCCAAGCAGCAGCCAGAGCAGCAAGTCCCACCGCTCGATGGCGCCGCCCGCTAAAGCAATGCCCCAGGCGCAGGGCCAATAGAGCAGCCACCAGCCGATCGGGCGGTCAAAGCGGGCAAGCAGGGCAAAGGGCCGGGCCGCGCTGGGCAGCAGGCCGATGATGCCCTTATGTTCGGAATCGGGGACGATCTGTTCTGACTGATTGCACATGCTAGTCGCATATCGTCATTTCCCCAACTCGTCATCCTGAACTTCCACAACTCGTCATCCTGAACTTGTTTCAGGACCGCCATCGGACAAGTGCATTCTTCCGCGAGAGATGTTGAAATAAATTCAGCATGACGAGAATGAAACCCCGCGCTAAACACCATCCCATGCCAGCCACACCCGCTTACCCCCCGCACAGCGCCCCGCGTCTCTACGTCGATGTCGAGCTTGCCGACGGCGCTGAAATCCGGCTCGACGGCAGCCATGCCCATTATCTGCTCAAGGTCATGCGGATCAAACAGGGTGATCCGGCCAAGCTGTTCGATGACCGTAGCGGTGAATATCTTGCCCATGTGACGGCGCTGGGCAAACGCGACCTGATCCTGACCATCGATGGCAAGACGAGGGAGCGTGAGACAGTTCCCGATCTTTGGCTGTGCACGGCACCGATCAAGAAGGACCGTTTCAACTGGATCGCCGAGAAAGCCACCGAACTCGGGGTCGACAAGATCTTGCCGGTACAGACCGACCGTACACAGAGTCATAATATCAAGACGGAGAAGCTGCGCGCCCATATGATCGAGGCAGCGGAACAATGCGAACGCACTGCCCTGCCCTCGCTCGATCCGATCACGAAATTGACCGATATGCTCGAACAATGGCCCGCAGACCGCCATCTGTTCTTTGCCGACGAGCGCATCCATTCAACCGGCGAAGGCAGTTTCCGCAAGGCATTGGTCGCCCATGCCGGCCCGGCGGCAATCCTGATCGGTCCCGAAGGCGGCTTTTCCGACGCGGAAAACGAGATGATCCGCGCCCTGCCCCAGTCGGTGCCGGTATCGCTCGGCCCCAGAATATTGCGCGCCGACACGGCGGCGCTCGCGGCGATCAGTTTGTGGATGGCGGGTCGTGGTGACTGGAATCCGGCCTAATTAGCGGTGTTATTGCGCGCACCGGCGACGTAACCATCCTGAAATCCTTGTAAAATCCCATCATCCTTGTCGCGTGGTTAACCAATAATTAGCCCATAGCGGATAGGGAAAGCCCATGTTTTTGGGGAAATCTATCGGGGGCCAGAGCCGATTGACCATCCACACATTGGTGTGGGGATTGCTTTGCCTGTGCGCCATCGCGCTCTTTCCGGCCGGAAAAGCCGCGGCTCAGACGGTAAACACCTATTCAAACAGCAGCACCG
>JBALUX010000217.1:0-3289 GCA_036963725.1 Parasphingorhabdus sp.
ATGTTATCAGGATCTGGGCAACGCGACCCAGCAGGCGGCGCGCGGGACCTATGACCCTGCCTATCTCAATTACACGATGGGCAAGCTGATGATCCGCAAGCTGCGCGAAGACTGGACCAGCGCCCATTTCGCCGGGCAGAAGACGCAAGCGAACGGCGCGACCGCCGGCTGGAAGGAATTTCATGACGAGTTCCTCAGCTACGGTGGCCCGCCGATACCGATGGTGCGCAAGGCGATGATGAAGGAAACCGAAGCAAAAGCGGTTTTCTAGGCGCGCGGTTCCTGCTCGGGCGACGGCGTTCTCCGGTGCCCGGGCTGATCATATCCAGAAAAAGAGACGGGCATCTGCCAGCGCGGGTGCCCGGGCGCGCCATTAAGGCTTCCCCTTAACATATTGCTAACCACCGTACCGCTGCGGGACGGCGGAAAAATCGGTCGTTTCGCGCCGCGAATCCATGGTAAACACTCCGTTAACTTCTGGAGTATGAGCGATGGTCGAAAAAATTGCATATCGGTTGAGCGCATCGGTTCTGCTGCTGGCAGCACTGGTGATACTCGCAATGCTGGTGATGGGAATGACGCGCGCCGGCGCAGAATCTTCTTCTGGGCGATCGAAGCCGGTTGTGGCCGAGAATGCGGCTCCCGAACCAGTTGTTGAGAATGCCTCCTTGCCACAACCAATGGTGGCAGAGCCGCTCGAAATTGCTGAAAAATTGCCATTGAGCGACACGTTCGTGGTCAAGCGCATCCTCCAGATCGACGAGCCCTTCGTTCACGGCTATTATAAATGGGACGATGAAGGCGTGCCGGAAGGCGAACTGGTCGTGACCGTCGATCTTCAGGCCGAGAGCATTTCGGTCTTCCGCGCCGGCTATGAAATCGGCGCGGCGGTGATCACCTTTGGTGATTCCAGAAAGCCGACTCCGACCGGCGTCTTTCCGATAACCCAGAAGAGCAAGGACCATGTCTCCAACATCTATGGTTCGCCGATGCCCTATATGATGCGGCTGACCAATGACGGCGTGGCCATCCACGCCTCCGACGTCAAATGGGGTTGGGGCACACGCGGCTGTATCGGTGTGCCGCTGGAATTTGCGCGGCGGCTGTTCGAACAGGCGACACTCGGCGACCGGGTGATCGTGACCAACGGCAAGATGATGAATGTGGGCGACGCCATTTTGTAACGATCGGCACGACAGTCCAACTTTCGTCACGAAGGCGGGAAGCCTTACAATCGTCTGCTCGCCTCCCTATATGTTAAACAGGCCATTGTGATCGCGCGATTGCAATACGCACTGGCATTGTCTCTTCTCGATCCGAAATGACTCTGATCGGCTTTCCTGAGGCAGGACATCACTCGCATCACTATCGTTTGAGTTTGTTCGCCGACAGCCGATCCGATCGGTCGCCTCCATGAGGCGGACCTGCGGGCTGCCGTCTGAAAATCAACCCGAGAGGACAATATCATGGCCAAGTCACAGAAGAAATCGAACAAGGAAATCCGCAAGCCGAAGGCCGCCAAGGTCAAGAATAATGCCTCCAACCCGTCGGGCAAGGCGGGTGTGGTCGTCGGCCTCGAGAATATGAAAAGCAATCGCGGAAAATGATCGAACAGAAAAGGCGACAGTCATGCGTGTAAAAGCATCCGTTTGCCGGGAACAGGAAGCGCGTCAGCTCGACCTGGCGGCCAATGACCCGCTCGAAAGCCGCCGCAAGGTCGCTGCCGCGGCGGCAAAGGCGTGGGGTCTCGAAGCGATTCAGGCCGAAAAGCGCGAGGCCGGCCACGTCAGCCCGCGCGACAAGCTGGACGCGGAAATCACGCAGGAATTTGCCGAGGAAACCGAGAGCGACGCCACGCAGGGCGGGCGCTAGAGTGCAAATCCGGACGATGGTCGCTTATGTTCTGATCGCGCTGCTGGTTGTCGGGGTGAGTGCGGTCATTGTTGTTGTGCGGAAGAGACTCAAAAGGCGGCGCGGAAAATCCTGGTAGAGGCTTCCGGCTTGGTTCAAGCCACCCTGACTAATTTCTCTAACCCCCACTTATCGCGGGCCGCTCCTCAACTTTGCTCCTCCAGACGTCGAGATTGTGAGCCATGTACGGACGGGCAGAAAGATCGGTCCGCATGCAGGAATCGGGTTTGGGAGAACTGACCGTTACGGTCGAATTGTCTACTATAATAGACAGATAGGATTTGGTTCGCGATGATGGGGCAATGGTCGAAATCACTCGCACGCAAATTTTTGTTCGATGGTTGAATATGCTCAAAGATCAAAGCGCAGTCGACAGAATCTTGCAGCGCGTTGACCGCTTGTCATTAGGCAATTTCGAACATGTGAAGTCGGTAGGCGTTGGAGCAAGGGTGATTTTGCGCAACAATGCCGCTCGTCACACTATCCGGTTCACGACTATCCCGCTTTCAGTCCCTGAGTTGGTACACGGCCAGCCAATCTTCAGCCACCCGCAGGCAATGTCTGGATGTGGGTCAGGCCATCATTCCAGATAAGAATATCGCCGGCGCCGTTTTCGCCGCGTTTGATCAGCGGTCCATATAGCCCGGCGCCAAAAGCTTTTTCGCGTTTTTTGGAACTATAGCTGTCGATGTCCGATTTGCCGAGACCGAGCGCGAAGGGGATCAGTTGTTCCATCTGGACAAAGGCTGCGGTCAGCGCCTCTTTCGCCAGTTTTCCGTTATCCGCGCTCCAGCTCGCGACATTTTCGTAATGCTCGTAGGAACGTGTGTGCAACTGGACGATGCTGACCAGATTCTGTCGGAAGAAAACCTGGTAAGCCGGAGGCGTCTCGGCGCTTTTCTTCTTGCTCTGACGAGCCAGTGAAATTTCCGCGCCGATCCGGATGTGGGAAAAATCCGGCGACAGCTCATAATAATAGTCGACGAGGCCGACCTGCTGCGCAGGGTTGTTTTTGAAGAGCGTGAAGGGATCGTCCTGGTCCGGGGCCTTGGTGAAGATGATCTGATTGAGCTCAAACCAGTCGAGTTTGGCAAATGCCGCGTTGCTATGGCTGACCGCCATCGCGTCGATATCGACATCTTCCAGTATCTTGCGCAGAGGCAAGACCGTGCCATCGGCGCGTTCGGCGAGCGATGCAGCGATAAGTTCTCGCTTGTTGTCCATGGCTCCGATGATCAGAGTGTCTAGCAAGCCGCCGCCCGGAGGTCTTGCAACCCTTCCCGTATCAAAGCTCGTGCCGATCTGGCTTTGCACCACCGATACCTGGATATTGCGACCCCCAACAGAAACACGATCGCTGTCGACGATATAATCAGAT
>JBALUX010000218.1:0-3277 GCA_036963725.1 Parasphingorhabdus sp.
ATTTTCTCTTCGGCAAAGCGCCGCGTGGTGTCGCGGATCTGGTCCGCCATGTCGCCGAGCTGGAAATCAAATTGTGGAGTGGCAATCATCGTTCGTTCCTCAATAAATTTGCCCTGCTTTAGCAGATTGCAAAGCCGTTTCCAGTTTGCTGTGCCCCTGCGAAGGCAGGGGTCCATCTCCGACCAGTGCGTCTAGCCGAAAATGCACGAGATGGATTCCCGCCTTCGCGGGAAAACAGCTTCTGAGTCATTGCGCAGCAACCTGTCCAATGCCATAGCGCGGCCATGCTCTATAACCTTGCAAAACCCTTCATATTCGCACTCGAAGCCGAACGCGCCCATGGCCTGACCATTGCCGGTCTCAAGACCCTACCGATGGGCCCCGCACCGAAATGCGATCCTGTTCTGGCGACCAATGTCGCCGGTCTCGACTTCGTCAATCCAATCGGCATGGCGCCCGGCTTCGACAAGAATGGCGAAGTGCCCGATGCGCTGATCCGCATGGGTTTCGGCTATGCCGAGGTCGGCACGCTTACCCCGCTGCCGCAGGCGGGCAATCCGAAGCCGCGCATCTTCCGGCTGGTCGAGGACAAGGCGGTGATCAACCGCCTGGGCTTTAATAATCGCGGGCAGCAAGAGGCCCTGCCCCGGCTCAAAAAAATGCGCGGGCGGATGGGCAAAGGCGTGCTCGGCATCAATATCGGTGCCAACAAGGACAGCACGGACCGGATCGCCGACTATGTCATTGGCGCGAAGAATATGGCGCCGCTGGCGGACTATCTGACGGTCAATATCAGCTCGCCCAACACGCCCGGACTGCGCGCGTTGCAGGACAAGGGCGCGCTGGCGGAATTGCTGGCCGCCGTGATGGACGCGATGGGCACATCGAAAACGCCGGTATTCCTGAAAGTCGCGCCCGATCTGGAGCCGGCGGATATCGACGATGTTGTCGAAGTTGCCGCGGAACAGGGGATCGCGGCGCTGATCATTTCCAACACCACCATCACCCGGCCGGATCTGAAATCCAACAACCGGTCCGAGACCGGCGGCCTCTCCGGAGCGCCGCTGAAAGACCTTGCCCTCCAAAGGCTAAAGGACTTCCGCAAGGCCAGCGGCGGTCAAATCCCGTTGATCGGGGTTGGCGGTATTGCGACTGCAGAAGATGCCTATGAACGGATTCGCGCCGGTGCCTCGCTGGTCCAGCTTTACACCGCGATGATCTACGAAGGCCCAACCATCGCCGCGGCGATGAACTGCCAATTGGCGAAATTGCTCAAACAGGACGGCTTTGCATCCGTGACCGAAGCGGTCGGATCAGCGGACCGGTAAGAACCGCCTTGGCCTCCCGCGCTTAATTCGTTAGGCCTGACCCCGTCGAAGCGCGCTGACCATCGGAATGCGTGGTTCGGCCAGCTCATCATCAACGGGTTTTATTCATCCATGCAAAAATTCCTCGCCTTCCTCGTTCTGTCCCTGTGCATTTCTGTCACTGTTCCAGCGCAAGCCCGACAACAGCAGACCCACAATGCCGGCACAGCCGCTTCTGCCCATCCCGAAGCCACCAAGGCGGGATTCGAGATGCTGCAGGCAGGCGGCTCCGCAACCGATGCGGCAATGGCGATGATGCTCGCGCTGACCGTTGTCGAACCGCAGTCGAGCGGCATCGGCGGCGGTGGTTTCTTCCTGCACCATGATGCGAGACAGGGCTGGATGCAGACCATCGACGGCCGCGAAATGGCCCCGGCGGCAGCGGATTCCACGCGCTTTCTCGGCGAGGATGGCAAGCCCCTGCCCTTTATGCAGGCGATGCCCGGCGGAAAATCCGTCGGCGTCCCCGGCAACATGCGGCTGATGGAAATGGCCCATGAAAAATGGGGCAAGCTGCCCTGGGCGAAATTGTTCGAACCGGCGATCCGGCTGGCGGAGGGCGGCTATGCGGTCAGCGCGCCGCAAGCCGACTGGCTCAAGCGTCTGGCCCCGCTCTGGGCCGATTTTCCGGACATGCGCGCGCTCTACTGGAAAGACGGTGCTCCGGCCAAGGCCGGCACGATCATCAAAAATCCTGAGCTCGCCGCCCTGCTGCGCGAATTGCAGGCCGGTGGCGCCGATGCCTTTTACAGCGGCGACACCGCGGCCGCTATTGCCGAGGCCGTCGCCAACGCCCCGCGCAATCCGGTCGCGCTCACGGCAGATGATTTCACCAATTATCGCGCCATCCTGCGCGCGCCGGTCTGTGCCAGCTACCGCGTCTACAAGATTTGCGGCATGGGGCCGCCCTCTTCCGGCGCGACCACCGTGCTCGGCATAATGGGCGCGATCGAACGGTTCGACATGGGCAAGATCCATGCAGAGCAACCCGCACAAGCCTGGCATCTGATCGCCGAAGCGATGCGGCTGGCTTATGCCGACCGCGAAAAATATCTCGCCGACCGCGACTTTGTCGCGGTGCCGGTCGACGGCCTGATCGACCGCAATTATCTCGACAGCCGCTCGCAGATGATCGCGCTGGACCGTGCCCGTCCCGACATGCCCGGTGAAGCAACCTATCCCGCCGGCAATCCCCCGGGTAGCGTTGCCCGGACCGAAGCCATTTCCTCCGAAGTCGCCGGCACCACCCATTTTACCGCGGTCGACAAGGACGGCAATATCGCCAATATGACCTCCACGGTCGAAGGGCCGTTCGGCAGCCAGCTGATCGCGCGCGGCATGGTGCTCAACAACCAGATGACCGACTTCACCTTCGCACCGGAAAAAGACGGCGCGCCCGTCGCCAACCGGGTCGAACCCGGCAAACGCCCGCTCTCCTCGATGTCGCCGACAATAGTCTATGACGCCGATGGCAAGCCGATCCTCGCGCTGGGCTCCGCCGGCGGCAAACGGATCATCATGCATGTCACCAAGACGCTGATCGGCGTGCTCGATTATGGCCTGACGCTCGAACAGGCGATGGCCCTGCCCAATATATATTATGGCGGCTCCGGCGTGCTGATCGAACAGGGCAGCGATCTGGAAGCCCTGCAGAGCGACCTGTCGCGCTTCGGCCATATCGTCGTAACCTCCGGCCTGCCGTCGAAACTGGCCGGCGCGCAGAAGAGCGAAAAAGGCTGGGTCGGAGCGGTCGATCCGCGCAGCACCGGCGAAGCGGTGAGCCAGCTTCCCTAAGCAATATATTGCCCAGCGGTTTCAACCGCGCTAGTCCTTGCTCTATGATCCAAGCCCGGAACCGATCCGGAGCGTGAGAGAGGAAATGTTGCGTGGGCCAGAAACAGCCGAAAAAC
>JBALUX010000219.1:0-3269 GCA_036963725.1 Parasphingorhabdus sp.
GTCGAGTGCATGGGCAATTGCTCCAACGCGCCGATGGTCCAGATCAACGACGATAATTACGAAGACCTCGACTATGACATCATGACCCGGATCCTCGAGGATCTCGCGGCAGGCAAGGATATCAAGGTCGGTTCGCAAATCGGTCGCAAGACCAGCGAAGCCGAAGGCGGTCCGACGAATTTGCAGGCGATGGTTGAAGAAAATCACGATTACCGGAAAGAGTGGTGATGCCATGCAAGTCGACGGATATGCAGGCTGGATCGGGCTCGCGGTGGTCATCATCGGTATCGTTGGCGGCCTCTGGGGTCGTTGGAGGAAAAAATAATGGCGTTTGATTTCCTTCAGGACAAAGACCGTATCTTCACCAATGTCTATGGGTTCCAGTCATGTGACCTGAAGGCGTCTCAGAAGCGCGGCGACTGGGACAATACTGCCGATATCATCAAGCGCGGCAATGACAAGATTATCGAGGAAATGAAGGCCAGCGGCCTGCGTGGCCGCGGCGGGGCGGGTTTTCCGACCGGTCTCAAATGGTCGTTTATGCCGAAAGAAGCGCCGAAGGATAGCCAGGGCAATCCGCGGCCGAGCTTTCTCGTCATCAACGCCGATGAATCCGAGCCGGGCAGCTGCAAGGACCGCGAAATCCTGCGTAACGATCCGCACAAGCTGATCGAGGGCGCGCTGATCGCCGGTTTCGCGATGCGCGCGCGCGCCGCCTATATCTATATTCGCGGCGAATATATCATGGAAGCCAAGGTCATGGAGGCGGCCGTCAAGGAAGCCTATGACGCCGGGCTGCTCGGCAAGAATGCCGCCAAATCCGGCTATGATTTCGACGTCTTCGTCCATCGCGGCGCCGGCGCCTATATTTGCGGCGAAGAAACCGCGATGATCGAAAGCCTTGAGGGCAAGAAGGGCCAGCCACGGCTGAAGCCGCCATTTCCTGCCGGTGCCGGTCTCTATGGCTGCCCGACCACGGTCAACAATGTTGAGTCGATCGCGGTTGTGCCCACAATTCTGCGGCGTGGCGCTGCCTGGTTCGCCAGCTTTGGCCGCGAAGGCAATCACGGCACGAAACTGTTCCAGGTTTCCGGCCATGTCGACAAGCCGGCGGTGTTCGAGGAAGCAATGTCGATCCCGTTCAAGGACATGATCGAGAAACATTGCGGCGGTATCACTGGCGGCTGGGACAATCTGCTTGCGGTCATTCCGGGTGGTTCGTCTGTTCCGCTGGTTCCTGCTGCGCAGATCATGGACGCGTCGATGGATTTTGACGGTCTCAAGGAGCTTGGTTCCGGTCTAGGTACGGCGGCGGTCATCGTGATGGACAAGTCGACCGACATCGTCCGCGCGATCTCGCGGCTCAGCTATTTCTACAAGCATGAAAGCTGCGGCCAGTGCACGCCGTGCCGCGAAGGCACCGGCTGGATGTGGCGCGTCATGGAAAAAATGCGCGATGGCGACGCAGAAATCGGCGATATCGATACGCTGTATGAAGTGACCAAACAGGTCGAAGGCCATACCATTTGCGCGCTTGGCGATGCAGCGGCCTGGCCGATCCAGGGACTGATCAAGCATTTCCGTCCCGAAATGGAGCGGCGGATAAACGAACATAAAAGCGCAGAAATATTGGAGGCAGCGGAATGAAGATCGCATCGGCAATATTGGGTTCGCTCGTGATTTTGGGCCTTGGCGGGCAGGCAAGCAGTCCTGCCCATGCACAGGTAAACCCGGATATCCAGCTGGGTTCGAAGATTCCGGTCCGTCCGGAGAAGCCCGATCCTGTCAAGGATGGCCTGGTAAGAGACCGCTATGTCAGCTGCGCTTATGGCCCGCATCAGAAGCAAATTGATGGCTTGCTGGCCATCAGCGACCCGTTGACCGTCGATTTCGAAGGCGCAGGTATCAAAGAATCGAAAATGTTCCGCCAGTGGAATATTCGCGAATGCTTCGTCGCGCAGGGCGATGCGGTCCAGACTTCGATCTCCTTCTCTCGGTCGGCTTTTCGGTACATGATGCTCGAAGCAGCCTATCTGCGCGCCCATCCCGAAGTTCCGGCCAACCACGAGAAGTGGGTAGCCAAGCCGCGTGACTATGTAACGACGGGCGATATGTTGCCAACTGTAACCGCTCTGGGCACGATGTCCGACTGTATTGCAGTCCAGGATTCAGTGGGCGCCGATAAGCTGCTGCGCACAGCATCTGGCACGCAGAAGGAAAAACAGGCCGCCATGGATCTGGTCCCGGCCCTGAGTGCCTGCATCGTTGCTGGCCAGCAGTTGCAACTTACGCCCGCCAACATCCGTGGTTTTGCCGCAGACGGATTGTGGCAGCGTTTCGTCGCCGGAGCGCCCTCCGCCAGTGATGGTACTCCGCCGGAGGCGCAGGACTAATGTTTGTAGTCACCTTCGATATTGTGCGAATGGAAGTGCTGGAGGCCATGCAGTGATGTTTTCCGCATGGAATTCCGTTCGTCCTGAGCCTGTCGAAGGACAGCCTGCGCGCATGCACCGTTCATACTTCGACAAGCTCAGCACGAACGGTGCATGGGAGGCGGCAGAGTGATCAAGTTGAGCTACAAATTCGCCATTATGGCTGCTGCCATAGGAGTGCTGTCGTCACCTGCTATTGCGGGTAAAAAAGATGACGCTTGGGCGGGTTGTTTGTGGAAAAATGTTCCAACAACAGCAAATAACTGGTTGGCCTCAGAAAAGATGTCCGATGGATTCCTTAAACCTGAAAATATTGAGTCCAATTTGAGGCTCCGGTTGCAGGCCGCTTGCTCCGAGCAATTAACGCCTAGTGGTAAAAAGAAACCGCCAAAGTTCAAGGCCAAGCAGGTTCGTGAGGCTTTGGTCGCAACCAAACCCCAAACGATAGGTCCTGATTTGATCGAACCAGATACATTTTACTGCGTTGCACGAGAAGATGGTGTTTTGCTCGGAATGTCATCCGGTTTTGGTAAAGCTTCCGAAATTACTTCTAGCAACCCCCATGTATCCCTCGAATGCAAAACCGTGAAAGCGGATGGACAACTCGTTTTGACAGATATGAAGAAGGACGGGCCTGATGCCTAAAGTTACCGTAGATGGCATCGAGATCGAAGTGCCGCAGGGCGCGACCGTGCTGCAGGCTGCCGAGCTTGCCGGCAAGGAAATCCCGCGTTTCTGCTACCATGAGCGGCTGTCCATCGCGGGCAACTGCCGCATGTGTCTGGTCGAGGTAAAGCCGGGCCCGCCAAAGCCACAGGCGAGCTGTGCCTTGCCGGC
>JBALUX010000220.1:0-3178 GCA_036963725.1 Parasphingorhabdus sp.
CGTCCGTCGCTGCCATTTATAAGCCTGCGTGTCCTACCCGTCACTTCGGCAACATGGTCCGTTCCAAAGCGTTCGATTACCGCATCAAGCGCCGCCCAAATGGGCGGAAGCGCGCACAGTTTTTCGATCATTGCATCTCTTGCGTGAACGGCACGCGGGCAAAGCACCGGATGGCCTTCTGAAGTCGACATAGGCTCTGATCGCAAGTTGCCGTCATCATCGCGGAACACCTGCATCAAACGGACCGGAAAACTTTTGGCCAGATAATCAATGACATATTCGCGCGGGGACAGGTCGATATCAAGCTGCTCGCGTTCTTCGGCGCTGAGATCGGCAAGTCTGCGGTTGAGCATTGCCTCGGCGGTCGAGACAAGCTGCACAACGGCGGAATGCCCCTCTTCCAATGCCTGTTCGATCGCTGGGAGCAGGCTGGGAAGTTTCATGGACAAAAGCAACTGCGCGAAGAAACGCTGCTTGGTTCCCTCAAATATCGAAAGCGCCGCCGCCTTTGCATTTCGGTTAAGCGTATCACCGCTATCTTCATCGACGATCCGCGTGGCTTCGAGCGCAGCCTCGAGATTTTTGTGAATAATCGCCCAGGCCCCGGCATAGCTATCGTATACCGATATTTGTTCCTTAGTCAGTTCATGTTCGAGAAGCTCATATTCAACGCCCGCAAAGGACAAGGCGCGGGCGAGATAAAGCCCTTGGGATTTAAGATCGCGCACGACCAGTTCCATCGCCGATATGCCGCCCGCGCGGATATCGCTCAGAAACTTATCATAATTTGGAAACGCGGTTTCCGGACCCCAGAGACCAAGGCGCGCAGCATAACCAAGGTTGGCAATATCAGATGCGCCGGTTGCCGATGCATATAAAACCCTAGCGCGGGGCAGAAGGTTTTGAAGACGCAGACCAGCAATGCCCTGTTCGGATCCTTTGACCTTGCCGCGGCTGCCCGTTCCTCCCAGTGCATTCGCCATTGCATGTGCTTCATCAAAGGCGATGACGCCGTCAAATTCCTCCCCTGCCCATTCTAATATTTGAGCAAATCTAGTCGTATCCATCCTCCCCGAGCGCAGCGTTGGATAAGTGACGAACAAAATTCCTCCTGACATCGAAACCGGCCTTCCCAGTTTCCAACCCGAAAGAGACTGGACATCAAGCGGCAGGCCGCCGAGCGCTGACCAGTCGCGGCGGGCGTCCTCGAGCAAGGTCTCGTTCTTGGTAATCCAGATATGGCGGCAATGGCCCTGCAGCCATCGGTCCATGATGACGCTGGCAATCTCGCGGCCCTTGCCGGCGCCGGTTCCGTCTCCGAGGAAGAAGCCAGTCCTATAATGAAAACCCTCTTCCGACGGTTCCAGCCCGGAGCCTTCGTTGATGGGCCTGTAAGTTCCGGGCAAATCGCGGGCGAAGGCATTCACTGCATAAATGAGCGTTTCGCACTGCGCATCGGAAAGAAGCTGTTTCTCTTGCCAGTCTGCTGGAACTACCGGCTGATGCTGCGGAACCGGCGCAGCAACAGACCCCATCGCGACCGATTCCACCAGCGGGGTCGGGTGAACGGGAGCATTGTCGATTGATATCCGGCTTGGCCGATAGGCAAGATAAATGCCCTTTTGCTCCGGTGTTGGCGCAGTATCGTCGAGAACTTCAAAGATGAGCTTTTCGGATATTAGCGTGTCTGGTGAGGATTTTAAAACTGGCGCGACCGGGCGTTTGGAACGGTAGTTCGACACAAGCGCGAGTGGCTTTGCTTTGGGTCTGGAAGTTTGCGCGGTGGATTTTGAGGCGGCGCGCTCGGGCAAAGCACAGCAGGCGTCGTACAAACCTTTAAAATCGACGATGTCGATTGGCTCTACGCATTGCGCGGTAGCAATTTTGTCTAATACCACCAGACGCACGGTAATGCCCGTTCCTCGGCGCACAAAAGATCGCGTGATGCGCGCATCCAAGCGAAGCGCACATGATCCAAGTTCGTTTTTGGCAAATTCGGCTGCGCTAAAGCCTTCGGGCATGATCGCAGCAAGCCGGCCGCCCGCCGCCAGACGCCACCAGGCAGAACGCAAGTGCCGCAGGGCTGAACGACTGTCTTTCCCGCGTTCGGCGCTACGGGCAAATGGCGGGTTCATTAGGACAAGGTTTGGATTGTGGTGGGATGGAAGCAACTCGTTGATCAGCTCGCCATCGTGGGAGGAGAGCGGAGCGCCAGGGAACAACTCGCTTAGGCACGCGCTGCGCAGATCGTCGATCTCATTGAGGATCAGCTTCGCGCCAACAAGATGCGGCCAGATCGCCAAAATGCCTGTTCCGGCAGATGGCTCGAGTACGATATCTTCGCGCTTTATGCCCGCGGCCAAGGCCATCGCCCAGGCAAGCCGGGCGGGCGTCGAAAATTGCTGGAGGGCAATCTGGTCATCATGGCGGTTATGTTGTGGAGGAAGAGCTTGCTCCAGAGTTGCGAAGCATTTGTCGGCGTCCGCAAAATCAGAACCATACGTAATATCAGAACGCTCGCGAAGCCATAGCAGCTCAGCCAGCTCGATGGCGCAGCCGGTCATTTTTACTGACCAGCCATTGGTCGCATCACTGCTCCCTGTGAGGGTCTTTAAAATAGCGTTGATATCTTTTCGTGTGACTTGGGAACCTGTTTCGAGGCGACCTGCTATTTCGTGAGCGGCCTTGATTACTATTTCGCTGGCCAGATCCTGTGTTTCGTCGAGTTGCAACTGTGCGTTTTGTAGAGTCATGATGGCTTTCCTCCGTTAGGCACGGACAGACCTCAGACGGCCTTCTCGTGCACAAACAGCGAAAAGCCCCCTTTCCTCTGGATCACAGGTGGACCGGGTTAGGTGGAAGCTGCGTTTGCTCGAAACAACTCGTCATTCCAGTCATCGTCCCGCCGGCTAGGCCGGCGCGCTATAATGGACCGGCCGGGCATCTGAAAATGTTCACGGGCTTTGGCTTCGGCAAGGTCGCCGCCAGCGTCATGATCCACGAAGAGATGAAGCTGTTTCACGCTTTCGGGGATGGTGACGATCCCGAAACGCTCATTGCCCAATGTTGCCCAGGTCGGGATGCCGGTCAGCTGCGTCGCGGACATGGCGCTTTCTGTGCCTTCTGCCAATCCCAGAACACCATCTTTGGGTGGAAAAAGGCGCACAGCCCCGGTCCC
>JBALUX010000221.1:0-3168 GCA_036963725.1 Parasphingorhabdus sp.
CCTCAAGCTGCCGAATAGATATTTTTTCAGTTTTTTGACTTTAATTTTTCTGGCAATGCGCTCCCATTGTGCCCATTTGGACATAATGGCAAAAAACAAGCTGGGATGAAACCGTGACAGAATCAGAGATTTTAGCAGAATTCCGTAGCAGCGACGCCCTGCTCGAAGGCCATTTCATCCTCTCATCCGGACGCCATGGCGCCCAATATTTACAATGCGCACGCCTGCTGATGAATCCGGCGCGCGCTGCTCGGATGGCGGCTGCCCTGGCCGACAAAATTCCCCAGAATATCCGCCGATCGATCGATATCGTCGTCTCGCCGGCGATGGGCGGCGTGATTATCGGCCATGAAATGGGCCGGGCGCTCGGTCTCGATGCATTGTTCCTGGAACGGCCCGAGGGCACGTTCGAACTGCGCCGCGGTTTCCGGCTGGAGCCGGGCCAGAAAGTGCTGATGATGGAAGATGTCGTCACCACCGGCCTGTCGTCGCGCGAAGCCATTCAGGCGATCCGCGATGCGGGCGGCGATGTGATTGCCGCCGGCGCGCTGATCGACCGGTCCAATGGCGCAGCGCAATTTGATGTACCCTTCTTCCCGCTGGTGACGCTGGACGTGCCATCTTATGCTGCCGATGAGTTGCCGCCCGAACTGGCTGCGATTCCGGCGATCAAGCCCGGCAGTCGCGCCGAGACACCGGCCACGTGAACGTCGCCCGGCCACTCAGACTCGGCGTAAATATCGACCATGTAGCGACGATCCGCAACGCCCGCGGTGGTGATCACCCGGAACCGGTGCGGGCGGCTCTGGTCGCAGCCGAAGCGGGCGCGGACGGGATAACCGCCCATTTGCGCGAAGACCGGCGCCATATCCGCGATGATGATCTGACCGTCCTGATGGACAAGCTGACCATTCCGCTCAATCTGGAAATGGCGGCAACCGACGAGATGCTGGCCATCGCGCTCCGCCACAAGCCGCACGCCGCCTGTATCGTCCCGGAAAATCGGGAAGAGCGAACGACCGAAGGCGGACTTGATGCAGCCGGCATGCACAACAAACTGACAGATTTTGTCGGACAACTTCGTGAAGCCAATATCCGCGTCAGCCTGTTCATCGAACCCGATCCACGCCAGATCGAGGCTGCCATCCGTCTCGGCGCACCGGTTGTCGAATTTCACACCGGCCATTATGCCGAAGTCTCCGGCGCCGAACGCGAGGCCGAACTGCGCCGGATTTCCGATGCAGCCGCTCTGGCAGCGAAGAACGGCATCGAGCCCCATGCCGGTCACGGCCTCACCTTTGACAATGTCGTGCCCATCGCCGCGATCCCGCAGCTCGCCGAGCTCAACATCGGCCATTTCCTGATCGGCGAAGCGATTTTCAGCGGGCTGGATGGTAGCATCCGCCAGATGCGCGCACTGATGGACGATGCGCGGTGAGAATATTGACCAACCTTTCCTCCCTGCCGCGTAGCGGCGGGGAGGTGGCGCCGAAGGCGACGGAGGGGCACCCCTCCACCACCCTTCGGGCGGTCCCCCTCCCCGTCTGCGACAGGGAGGAAAATATATGATCATCGGCCTCGGATCGGACCTCTGCAATATCGAGCGGATCCAGAATTCGCTCGACCGCTTCGGCGAGCGGTTTGAAAATCGCGTGTTCACCGAACTGGAACGCGCCAAGGCGGCGCGGCGGCCGCATATGATTGCCGGAACCTATGCCAAACGCTTCGCCGCCAAGGAGGCTTATTCCAAAGCCGTCGGTACCGGCTTTCGCGCTGGCGTCTTCATGCGGGATATCGGTGTTATCAATGCCAAAAGCGGCGCGCCGACACTCGCCCTCACCGGGGGCGCGAAAAAACGGCTCGACGCCCTGACACCGGCGGGATATGAGGCGATTGTTCATCTCACACTCACCGACGATCATCCATGGGCGCAGGCATTCGTGATCATCGAGGCCCATCCGCTGTAGAAAACACGCTTTTCATCGACCAGGAAACCAAAGACAATAATATGGCTATAGATAATACCGCCGGCAGCGGCTCCGCAGAGAAACCGGAAAAAGAAAAAACGGACTGGTTCGGCGAAATCAAGAGCATCGGTCTGTTGTTGCTCGCCGTGCTCGCGTTTCACAGCCTCGTTGCCAAGCCCTTCTATATTCCATCGGTATCGATGATGCCCGGCCTGCTCGTCGGGGACCGGCTGATTGTCAGCAAATATGCCTATGGCTGGTCCTGGGTATCGCCGACCTTCCATGTTGTTCCGCGCGTGTCGGGCCGTTTGTTCGGCAGCCTGCCCGAACGCGGTGATGTCGTGATCCTGACTCCGAGAGAACAGAGCAGCGATTATATCAAGCGGGTGATCGGCCTGCCCGGTGACACCATCGAATTGCGTGGCGGTCAGGTATTTCTCAATGGCATTGGTGTGCAGCAGGAGGTCCAGCCCGACCTGCAACTGCCGATCGATGCCAATTCGCCGTGCGGCACCCATGAATTTCCCGGCGCACGCGGCACCGACGCGGCCGGAAATGCGGTCTGCAACCTGCCGATCCTGCGCGAAACCCTGCCTAATGGCGTGAGCTACAATATTATCGATCTGGGGCCGCAATATACCGATGACGTGGCACCGGTCGAAATTCCGGAAGGAGAAGTCTATCTGCTGGGTGACAATCGCGATCTCAGCGCCGACAGCCGGGTCGCAAGTCCGCTCGGTCTCGGTGGTCCCATTCCGTGGGAAAATATCGGCGGGCGGGCCGAATTCATCACCTTCTCGCTGGATGGCACCACGACGCTCAATCCGCTGACCTGGTGGGGCGCCTTCCGCAGTGGACGGGCCGGCACCAGCCTGCGTCCCGACAAGGCGGTAACAACCACCAAATAAACGGCAAAATAAGTAAAAGTCTAGAGCTGCAAGCCTGCGGTCTCGTCGAGGCCGGCCATGATATTGAGATTCTGCACAGCCGCACCCGAAGCGCCCTTGCCGAGATTGTCCAACCGCGCGATCAGGCGAGCGTGATAGCCTTCAGCATTGCCGCAGACAAACAGCTCCAGCCGGTCGGTCGGCGCATCATTCTCGCTGATCAGCAGCTCCGACAAGTCGCCCCTGCCCTGAACCGATACAATCTTCGAGTCAGCATAAAAGGCGCCAAGCTCTTCCAATAATTGTTCCGCGCG
>JBALUX010000222.1:0-3153 GCA_036963725.1 Parasphingorhabdus sp.
GAACTCTTGAAATTCGCCGAAGCCGGCCAGCTCTATCGCGGCGCCAAGCCGGTGATGTGGTCGCCGGTCGAGAAAACCGCGCTGGCCGAGGCCGAGGTGGAATATGAAGAGATCACCTCGACGCAGATTGATGTGGCGTTCGAGATTGTTAAAAATGCAGCCCTTGAAAAGGATGGTTGGTTCGACGTTGCAAAATCTGAAGGCATTCCAATTCTTGCTGCTGCTTGGACCACAACCCCTTGGACGATTCCGGTTAATCAGGCGCTCGCATACGGAGCTGACCTTGACTATACTCTGCTTCATTTCAACGAAGCTTTTTTGCTGGTCGCCCAAGAGAGAGCCTTGGAAACGATCGAACGAATTCAGCGATCTGGCACATTTAGGTTGACCGGTTCCGGCAGTCACTCGTGGGTCGGCAAAGGCTCTGCGCTTGCAGGAACTATTGCCAAACACCCGATGGCCGACAAATTCCCGGACAGCGAATTCTACACCAAGCCGCGCCCCTTCCTCGACGGTTCGCATTTTGTTACCACCGATGCGGGTACCGGCCTCGTCCATATGTCACCCGACCATGGCGAGGATGATTTCGATCTCTGCAAGGCCAATGGCATCAATCCGGTGTTCGCGGTCGATGCCGACGGCGTCTATCGCGACGACTGGGAATGGCTGCCGCGCGGCGACGAGCGGGCGGGCGGGGTGATCAACAAGAAATTCAACGGCCCCGACGGCCCGATCTGCTCGGACTTGCGCGACGCGGGCGCGCTGCTCTCGGCCAGCGCCGATTTTCCTCACAGCTATCCGCACAGCTGGCGCTCGAAAGCGAAGATTATTTACCGCTGCACGCCGCAATGGTTTGTGCCGATGGACTCCCCCCTCCCGCTTGCGGGAGGGGCCGGGGGTGGGCCAGAAGATGGTCCAAACCCACCCCTAACCCCTCCCGCAAGCGGGAGGGGGACCTTGCGCGAAGTCGCGCTTGACGAAATCCGCAACAAGGTCCGCTTCGTGCCCGAACGCGGACGTCGCCGTCTGGAATCGATGGTCGAAGGCCGCCCCGACTGGGTGCTCAGCCGCCAGCGCGCCTGGGGCGTGCCGATCGCGCTTTATGTCGATCGCAAGACCGGTGAATATCTCAACGATCCGGCGGTCAACGCGCGGATCATCGCGGCATTCAAGACCGGCGGTGCCGATGCCTGGTTCAATGCCGACCATCAGGATTTTCTCGGCAACGACCACGCGCTCGATGATTATGAGGTGATCACCGACATTCTCGACGTCTGGTTCGACAGCGGCTGCACCCACGCCTTTGTGCTGGAGAGCGGCAAATGGCCGGAGCAGCGCAGCCCGGCGGATCTCTATCTGGAAGGCAGCGACCAGCATCGCGGCTGGTTCCAGTCGAGCCTGCTCGAAAGTTGCGGCACCAGAGGCCATGCGCCTTACAAAGCGGTGCTGACCCACGGCATGACGCTCGACAAGACCGGCAAGAAAATGTCGAAATCGCTCGGCAACACGCTTGATCCGAAAAAGATCATCGATGTGCAGGGCGCGGATATATTGCGGCTGTGGGCGGCGAGTGTCGATTATACCGAGGATCACCGGATCGGCGATGAAATCCTGAAAGGGGTTTCCGACAGCTACCGGAAGCTGCGTAACACGTTCCGCTATATGCTCGGCGGTCTTGGCGACTTTACCGATGCCGAACGCGTGGCGGTGGCCGATATGCCGGAACTGGAACGCTATATCCTGCACCGGCTGGCCGAGGTCGATGCGGAACTGAAGCAGCATGTGAATGACTTCGCCTTCGGACCTTACATGCGGACATTGAACGCATTCGCGCAGGAAGACCTCAGCGCCTTCTTCTTCGATATCCGCAAGGATTGCCTCTATTGCGATGCGGCCGATGATCCCAAGCGCATGGCCTACCGGACGGTGATGGACATATTGTTCCACGCCCTCACCCGCTATATCGCGCCGGTGCTGGTATTTACCGCCGAGGAAATCTGGCAGAGCCGGTTTCCGGATGAGAATGATTCGATCCATCTGAAGGTTTGGCCAGAGGTTGACGCCGGCTGGACCGACGGTGATCTTGCCGGAAAGTGGCAGAAAATTCGCGATGCCCGTGAAAAGGTCACCGAAGCGATCGAACCGTTGCGGCGGGAAAAAACAATCCGGTCGAGCCTCGAAGCGGAGGTCATCTACCCGATGGCCGATCTGCCGATCAGTACGGAAGAATTTGCCGAGCTGGCGATTGTCGCGGATGTGACCGACGGCGCTGAAATCGCCGTGACCAAGACCGACAACCATAAATGCGGTCGCTGCTGGCGTTTGCTTCCCGAAGTGGAAGAGGACGGTGCGCTGTGTGACCGTTGTGCAGAGGTGGTGGCGTGAACGACACTCTCTCACCCGTCATCCTGAACTCGTTTCAGGACCTCCAGCGACAGAGCGCCAAGCCCGGCGGGGTCCTGAAACAAGTTCAGGATGGCGACTCCCTCGCTCTCCATTGCGCTGCTTGGAACGGAATTTGATATGACCGATAGCAAGCAAGTCAAAAACTACCGCCGCATCGGCCTGATCATCGCTTTCCTGATCTTCATCCTCGATCAGGCGAGCAAATTTGTTGTGATGCAATTGCTGCAGCTGCCGGTCCGCGGCCAGATCGAGCTGGTGCCGTTTTTCAACCTGACCTGGGCGGAAAATTACGGGGTTTCGATGGGTTTCCTGACCGCCTCGACCGATTTTCAGCGTTGGGCTCTGGTCGCGTTGACCGGGCTGATCGGCATTGCCGTCTTCATCTGGATGAACCGCGAAAAGGCCAAGTGGGATATCATCGCGCTGGGCATGGTGCTCGGCGGGGCGATGGGCAATATCGTCGACCGCGCGCGGCTGGGCTATGTTGCCGATTTTGCCGATCTCCACTTCGGTGATTTCCGGCCTTTCCTGATTTTCAACCTCGCTGATGCCTGTATCAGCATCGGTGTGGTGATCCTGCTTGCGCGGGCGCTGCTAATCCGCGAAAAGAAGACCGAGACAAAAGACGATGTTCAGCTTGACGAAAGTTGACCTGTGTCAGGAGCCCGCTATCAGGCTCCGTAAGAGATTTTTGAGGGACAATAACATGCGTAAATCCACCGTCGCCATCAGCCTTGTTTCGCTGGC
>JBALUX010000223.1:0-3116 GCA_036963725.1 Parasphingorhabdus sp.
GCGATGCGGTGATCGTCGGGGTGAACAAATATCGCCTCGAAGAAGAAGCGGCGATGGAAACGCTCGATATCGACAATGCGATGGTTCGCGACGGCCAGATCAAACGGCTCGAGAAAATGCGCGCTGATCGTGACGAAGCGGCCTGTCAGGCTGCGCTCAAGGCGCTGACCGACGGCGCCAGAGGCGACGGCAATGTGCTGGCGCTCGCCGTTGATGCAGCGCGGAAGCGGGCTTCGCTGGGCGAAATATCGGACGCTATGGAAGCGATCTTCGGTCGCTACGAAACTCAACCGACACCGGTAAAGGGCATTTACGGCAAAGCCTATGAGGGCGATGCCCGCTATGCGATGGTCATCGAAGGCGTCGATGCTGTGTCGCAACGTCTCGGCCGCAAGCCGAAAATTCTGGTCGCGAAAATGGGTCAGGATGGCCATGACCGCGGCGCCAATGTCGTGTCGAGCGCGTTCACCGATATGGGCTTTGACGTGATTTCCGGACCCTTGTTCCAGACGCCGGGAGAAACCCGCGATCTGGCTCTGGCTGAAAATGTAGACGCGGTTGGCGCGTCCAGCCTGGCGGCGGGTCACAAGACTTTGATCCCCGAACTGATCGACCTGCTGAAAGAATCCGGTCGCGGCGATATCAAGATTTTCGCCGGCGGTGTTATTCCGGCGAAGGACTATGAATTTCTCCGCAAGAGCGGCGTGGTCGGAATCTATGGACCGGGCAGCAATATTGTGGAATGTGCCGCCGACATATTGAGATTGCTGGGCCATAATATGCCCCCCGAAGAGGAAGCTGCGGAATGAGTTTAAACGATAATATCAGTGCACCTGCGCAGGCAGGTGCCCATCTCCCGCCATCGCGTCCGGACGAGCAGGTCCGAGATGGGTCCCTGCCTGCGCAGGGACACGATGTCCGCAACGACTGGACCCGCGAGGAAATCGCCGCGCTGTTCGACCTGCCGTTCGACGAACTTGTTTTCCAGGCCGCGACCGTCCACCGCGCCAACCACAAGCCCGGCGAAGTCCAGCTTTCAACCCTGCTATCGATCAAGACCGGCGGCTGCCCCGAAGATTGCGGCTATTGCAACCAGTCCGCTGGCGCAAAATCCGGTCTGAAAGCGGAAAAGCTGCTCGACGTTCGCACTGTGCTGCAAACCGCAGCGCAGGCGAAGGACCGTGGTTCCTCGCGCTTCTGCATGGGCGCAGCATGGCGCAATCCCAAGAACCGCGACATGCCGGCGATCATCGAGATGATCAAGGGCGTCCGGCAGATGGGCATGGAAACCTGCATGACCCTGGGCATGCTGACCAAGGAACAGTCCGAAATGCTGTCCGAAGCGGGTCTTGATTATTATAATCACAATATCGATACCTCGCCGGAACATTATGAGAAGGTGATCACCACTCGCACCTTTGGCGACCGTCTCGAAACGCTCGAAAATGTCCGCAACAGCGGCATCAACGTCTGTTCCGGCGGTATCGTCGGCATGGGCGAGACACGCGAAGACCGGGTCGGCTTTGTCCACGCTCTGGCGACCTTGCCGAAACATCCGGAAAGCGTTCCGGTTAACGCACTGGTCCCGGTCAAGGGCACCGTGCTCGGCGATATGCTGGCCGATACGCCGCTGGCGAAGATCGACGATATCGAATTTGTCCGCACCATAGCCGTGGCGCGGATCACCATGCCCGCCTCGATGGTGCGCCTGTCCGCTGGCCGCGAAAGTATGAGCGAAAGCACGCAGGCTTTGTGCTTCCTCGCTGGCGCCAACAGCATCTTCACCGGCGACAAATTGCTGACAACCGGCAATGCGGGTGATGATGCGGACGAGACGTTGTTCGCTAAACTGGGTCTGGTTCCGATGGAAGCTGAGCAGCGGGATTGTAAGCTGGAGGCGGCGGAATGAGCTTGGTTCAGTCAGTTGACGAGGTTCTGTCCAATGCTTTCGCTTTTGTTGATGCATTAAAGGATAGTGGAGAATTCAGAGAAGAAGCTCTGCATTTAACCAGTGCAGGGCGAGTTTATTATCCGTTTCGAAATGGCGAGCGATTGTCTTTCGCACCCGCAAAATTCATAGGGTATAGTAACAACGATTTTGGGACCTATTACGAGGAAGCAGGCGATCGTAACGGCGGCAGAGCTCGATCTGCTGTCACCAAGGTTTTGGGCTTTGAAGCGGAAGAAAACAAAAACTTAGAACGGCAACTTGAGAATTATTGCGGTTCATTAGGCATACCACTCCATCAAAACCGTCATAGTTTTTGGCTCACAAAAGAAGCTATTAGGGGGGCGTCGAACGACAGGTCCGCAATAAATGATCTGGAGAACTATGAATATGGAAATGATGATCCTGAATACCTTAAACGGATAACGGGGGAATACGTACGAGATCAGCGAGTCCGTATTCAAGTTTTGAGTAGAGCAAATGGCAATTGTGAATATTGCGGCAAGAAAGGTTTTGTCAGTCGGGTAGGTAGACCTTTTCTAGAAGCACATCATGTGATTGCGCTTTCTGAACAAGGACCAGATAAAATGTCTAATGTCATTGCCTTGTGTCCCAATGACCATCGGGAAGCGCATTTCGGTGAGCGATGGGAAAAAATGCAGGCTGAGTTTCAAGATATTCTAAAAAAGAAGACCAAAAAATAATGTTCAAAAAAATCCTGATCGCCAACCGTGGCGAAATCGCCTGCCGCGTCATTCGCACTGCCCAGAAAATGGGCATCAAGACGGTTGCCGTCTATTCCGACGCGGATGCGCGCAGCCCGCATGTCAAAATGGCGGACGAGGCCGTGCATATCGGACCGTCACCTGCTGGTGAATCCTATCTAATTGCGGACAAGATCATCGCTGCCTGCAAGGAAACCGGCGCAGAAGCGGTGCATCCGGGCTACGGCTTCCTGTCCGAACGCACCAGCTTTGCCCAGCAGCTGGATGACAATGACATCGCCTTCATCGGCCCGCCGATCAATGCGATCGCCGCGATGGGCGACAAGATCGAGTCGAAGAAGCTGGCCGAGAAGGCAGGGGTCAGCGTTGTTCCCGGTCATATTGGCGAGATTGACGATACCGAACATGCGGTGAAGATCGCCGGTGAAATCGGCTACCCAGTG
>JBALUX010000224.1:0-3109 GCA_036963725.1 Parasphingorhabdus sp.
GGTCATAAAGGCTGCGCTCCGGCGCATTCTCTCGCCACTTCGACATCGTCGAAAGGAATGATGCGGTCGCCGACGATCTGGCCCTGTTCATGGCCTTTTCCGGCCAGCAATATGATGTCCTGCGGGCCGGCCAGTTCGATCGCCCTGGCAATCGCCGCACGGCGATCGGCCACTTGCTCGGCACCGGTAGCTCCGGCCATTATTTCAGCGCGGATGACCGCGGGATCTTCACTGCGCGGATTGTCGTCGGTGACGATGACATGATCGGACTTTTCAACGGCTATCTTGCCCATATCCGGGCGCTTGCCCTTGTCGCGATCGCCGCCAGCGCCAAAAATCGTGATCAGCTTTCCCGTTACATGCGGCCGCAAAGCTTCAATAGCGGCGCGCAGAGCATCCGGCGTATGGGCGTAATCGACATAGACCGGTGCGCCGGCCCGCGTGATAACCGCGCGCTCCATCCGGCCACGGACCGGCTGTACCCGCTGCATATGATCGAAGATATTCTGCAACTGTCCGCCGGTCGCCAGCACGATGGCAGCAGCGCACAGGATGTTGGCGGCCTGATAGGCGCCGATCAGCGGCAGTGAAATGCGGTGGGTATTGCCCTGCGCCTTGACCATCAGGACCTGTCCCAAATGAGTCGGCGTTTGCGACACCAGCCGCAGCGTATCGCCCTTTGCCCCAACCGTGAACAATTCAAGTCCGCGGTCCTTTGCCCGCTGGATTGCCTTGCCGGACCACGGCTCGTCATCGGCCCAGATCACAGCGGTGCCGTCGCTTTCCACGACTTCATCAAACAGCCGCATCTTGGCTTCGAAATAATTGTCCATGTCGCCATGATAATCGAGATGATCGCGGCTCAGATTGGTGAAGGCGGCAACATTGACCGGCAATCCCTCGGTGCGATATTGCGACAGGCCGTGGCTCGACGCTTCAAAAATCGCATGACTGACCCCTTCGCGTGCCAGGCCGGACATATTGGAAAGAAAAGTGACAATATCCGGAGTGGTGAGACCGGTCTTGACCTGCTCGTCGGCGGTGGTGACGCCGAGCGTCCCGATCGACGCGCTGTTATAGCCATCCATCCGCCACAGCTGACGGGTCAGTTCCGCGATCGATGTCTTGCCGTTCGTACCGGTCACCGCCGCCACATGGGTTGGTGTCGGTGTGAAATAGCGCGCTGCCATCCGGGCGAACAATCGCCGCGGCTCTTCATCGGAAATATGGAAGGCGCCTTCGACAGGGGTCTCGGGAAGCGCGACCACGGCAATGGCACCGGCGGCGACTGCCGCTTCGATAAAATCTTCGCCGTTGAACTTGGCCCCTCTGAACGCCCCGAATATATTGCCGGGCGCGATCTTGCGATGATCGATGGCAAAGCCGGTGACGGCCTGCTCGCCGGCCTCGCCTTCCACTCCGGGTACCAGATTATTCAATCGCATCATTCGGCTCTTTGGCTGTGGTCTTGGGCTTCCAGAGAAGCGGCGTCAATTCGGATACGTCGACATCGCGATGTTCATCGGGGATCACGCCAAGCATCGGTCCGACGCGCGATACGACTTTCCGCACAATCGGTGCGGCGGTCCAGCCGGCGGTGCGCTGGAACGAGGTTGCAGCGGTTCCCTTTGGTTCATCAAGCATTGCGATGACAACATAGCGCGGATTGTCCATCGGGAAAGCCGCTGCAAAGGTCGAAACCAGCGACGTCTTGTTATAGCCGCCTTCCGAAGGCTTTTCTGCCGAGCCGGTCTTGCCGCCAATCCGGTAGCCCGGCGCATCGGCTTTGCGACCGGTACCGTCCGAAACAATCATTCGCAGCAATTGACGCATCCGTGCGCTGGTCGCAGCCTTGAACACCCGGCGACCCTTGGCCTCATCGCCCGGCTCCACTTTCAGCAAAGTCGCCGGGCGCCAGATGCCGCCATTGACCATCGCCGCATAGGCGCTGGCGAGATGGAGCGGGGTGACGGCGATTCCATGGCCATAAGCGACGGTCATATTGGTGACTCGGCCCCAGTTGCGCGGCCACAATGGATGGCCTCTCTCGAACAGCTCGATATGCGGCCGTTCGTCAAAACCGAGACGGCGGAACATATTTTCCATGGCTTCCTGACCCAGATTATCCGCGATACGCGCAGTGACGATATTGGAGCTGTGTACCAGCGTTTCCGGTACGTTCAGATAGCGGCCCTGGCTATGGTCATCCTTGATTGTAAAGCCGCCAACCTTGATCGGCTCCATCGCATTGTAGCGGACAGCCAGATCGGTAACCGTACCGGCGTCGAGCGCAGCGGCAATGGTCAGTGGCTTGAATGTCGATCCCAGTTCGAACACACTCTGGGTCACTTCATTATTCTGGTGCTTAATCGATGCCCTGCGGATCTTGTTCGGATCGAACAGCGGCAGCGACGCCAGCGCCATGACTTCGCCGGTCTGCACATCCAGAATGATCCCCGCCGCGCCGCGCGCCTCGGTCATGATCATGGCGTCCTGAAGCTCGCTTTCCAGCGCTGCCTGGGCCCGGCTGTCGATCGACAATATTGATGGTGTTCCGCGCAATTTCTTGTCGAGAAGACGGTCGTTGAGCGCCCGCTCCATGCCCATGACACCTTTGCCGTCGGCATCGACATAGCCGAGCACATGCGCCGCCAGTTCACGCTGCGGATAGAGCCGCTCGTCCTCGCGGGGAAATTCGATTCCGATTTCCCCCAGCGCGTGGATCTGCTTCACTTCTTCCGGCAACGCCCTGCGGCGAAGATAGGTAGGATGGGAGCCGCTGAGCTTGTCGAAAAAATAGGCTGCGCTGGTGTCCGGAAAAATCGAGGACAGCTGCCGCGCCAACGTCTCTTTGTCGCCCAGCACCCGGGCCGGTACCACGCGAACCGCGTAGCCCAATATCGTCCGTGCCAGCGGCACGCCGTTGCGGTCGACGATATCGCCACGCGGTGGAATGAAGGCGCTACTGGATGCGCGATAGGGCGTTGCATCTTCCAATATAGTGAGACTGACCAGCCGTCCGACAATGATCGTGAACGCAGCCAGAAACACCAGCAGCAATATCATCAGCCGAAAATGAGCACTCGCGGTTATTTCCTTGGCTTTTCCC
>JBALUX010000225.1:0-3097 GCA_036963725.1 Parasphingorhabdus sp.
GCGTCGTTGAAGGCGAGCGCGTCCGTACCCAGAATTTCGAAGGTGTGTGCATCGCACGGACCAATCGCGGCATGGGCTCCAACTTTACCGTACGCAAAATGTCGTTCGGCGAAGGCGTTGAGCGTGTGTTCCCGCTTTACTCTCCTAACATCGACAGCATCACCGTGGTTCGCCGCGGTATCGTGCGTCGCGCGAAACTTTACTATCTGCGTGGGCGGACTGGTAAGCGAGCCCGTATTGCGGAACGCCGTTTGAACCAGCCCGTGAAAGGCACTGAAGCAAAATAATCATCGCTTCATAAAAGTTTCAGGCAGCCGGTTCTCCTTGCAAGGAAAACCGGCTGTTTTAACATCAGGAACAGGAAAAGTTTCATGGGTTACAAAATTGTAGTTGTCGGCGCCACGGGCAACGTCGGGCGCGAAATGCTCAACGTTCTGGCTGAGCGCGAATTTCCTTATGACGAGATTGCGGCGGTCGCATCATCGCGCTCGCATGGCAGCGAAATCGAGATTGGTGACACCGGCAAGATGCTCAAGGTCCAGAATATCGAACATTTCGATTTTGCTGGCTGGGATATTGCTTTGTTCGCTGCCGGTTCCGGTCCGACCAAGGAATATGCGCCCAAGGCAGCTGCTGCCGGCTGTGTCGTGATCGACAATAGCTCGCTTTACCGCATGGATCCCGACGTTCCTCTGATCGTGCCCGAAGTGAACCCGGAAGCGATCAGCGGCTATACCAAGCGCAATATCATCGCCAACCCCAATTGCTCGACCGCCCAGATGGTTGTGGCGCTAAAGCCGCTGCATGATGCGGCGACAATCAAGCGGGTTGTGGTTTCCACTTATCAGTCGGTCTCCGGCGCAGGCAAGGGCGGCATGGACGAGCTGTTCGAACAGTCTCGTGCCATTTTCGTTGGCGATCCGAAAGAAAACCACGTCTTCACCAAGCAGATCGCGTTCAACGTGATCCCGCATATCGACGTGTTCCTCGATGACGGCTCGACCAAGGAAGAGTGGAAGATGGTCGTCGAGACCAAGAAGATCCTCGATTCCAAGATCAAGCTGACGGCGACCTGCGTCCGCGTGCCGGTTTTTGTCGGTCACAGCGAATCGATCAATATCGAGTTTGAAAACGAACTGTCCGCTTCGGACGCTCAGAAAATCCTGCGCGATGCGCCCGGTATCATGCTGGTCGATAAGCGCGAAGACGAAGGTTATGTCACGCCGGTCGAATGTGTCGGCGATGGTGCGACCTTCATCAGCCGCGTGCGCGAAGATCCGACGGTCGAAAACGGCCTGAACATCTGGTGCGTCAGCGATAATTTGCGCAAGGGCGCTGCGCTAAATGCCGTCCAGATCGCTGAGCTACTGGGTCGCAAACATCTGAAAAAGGGCTAGTGCGCCGCACTGGCCGCTTCGGCTGAATCAAGTTTCATCCGCTGGGGTTTCTTCATCAGGAACACCAGCGGAACACATAATGCGGTGACCACCGACATCAGCCAGAAATCGCCGAGATAGGCGATCATCAGCGCCTGACGGTTTACCTCTCCGTCGATCATCATCATTGCCTGCTCGCCATATTGTCCCAACCGGCTGATGCTGGTCGGACTGAGCGGCGACAGCCGTGCTTCGGTGATGTTGCCGGCAAGATCGGCGTGGCTCGTTTGCCAGTTGCGCCCGAGCAGGCCGACAAATACCGCGATCCCGACAGATGCGCCGATAGTCCGTGCCAGATTGAGCAAACTGGCACCGTCGGTCCGCAGTGCCGGCGAGAGCGTGGAAAAGGCCAATATATTCATGGTGACGAACAGCGCCCCCATCCCGAGTCCCTGGACAAGGCCGCTGGTAATCACCGGCCAGCGGTCCATTTCCAGGCTCCATCCGGTCATCATCCACGCCGAATAGGAAGCCAGCGCCATCCCGGTTGCAACGACATAACGGGCATCCACTATCGTCGCCAGCCGGCTGCCGATCGCCATGCCGAGGAACACCCCGATCCCGCGCGGCGCCAGTATCAGGCCGGCATCAATCGGCGTATAATGATAGATATTCTGCAGCATCGGCGGCAGCAGTGCCATGGTCGAAAACATCGACACACCGGCAACGATCATCAGCAGCATTGCCGTGATCAGGTTGCGGTTCCGGAATAGATCCCGGGACAGAAACGGATTTTTTGCCGTCGCCATATGGATCGAGAATATCCACAAAGCCGATGCCGATATGCCGAATTCGATGATGATCTCCCAGCTGTCGAACCAGTCTTCGCTATTGCCGCGGTCAAGCATGAGCTGGAAGGATGCGATGAATATCGCGAACAGAAGAAATCCGGACAGGTCAAATTTCCGGCGGGCGATCGGGCGCGAGGGCAGGAGCGTCCAGAGCATGACAAAAGCGATGATGCCGAGCGGGACATTGATCAGGAAAATCCATTGCCAGCTGAAATTCTCGGTGAGATAGCCGCCGATTATCGGCCCCATGATCGGTGCGATCATGATACCCATGCCCCATATCGCCATGGCCCGCGGATGATTTTTCGGCGGGTTGATGTCGAGCATCACCGTTTGCGAAAGCGGCATGACGAACGCGCCGGACATTCCCTGCATCACCCGGTAAAAGACCAGCATCTCGAGGCTTGATGCTGTCGCGCAGAGCAAGGAGGACGCGGTGAAACCAGCGATCGACAACAGGAACAGGTTACGGGAACCGATCCGGTCGGCGATCCAGCCGGTAATCGGAATCGCTACTGCCGAGGCCAGTATATAGCTGGTCAGAACCCATGTGACGGTATCGAGTGTCGCGCCCAGGCCAGACTGCATGTGCGGCAAGGCGACATTGGCAATTGTCGAATCCAGTATCTGCATGATATTGCCGAGCATGACGGCAATCGTGAGCAGCAGCCGGTTGTTGACCGGCAGTGCTGCTACGTCAGGATTTTGGGCGTTCACTCGTTACCATTGCGCAGATCGACGGTCACTTCCGCCGAAATTCCGGCGATCAGCTGTCGGGGAGAACTGTCCAATATCCTGATTCGCACGGGCACCCGCTGGGTAACCTTGACCCAGTTGCCATTGGCATTTTGCGCCGGCAGCACGGAAAAT
>JBALUX010000226.1:0-3051 GCA_036963725.1 Parasphingorhabdus sp.
CGCCCGCTTCTCTCACCGTAGCGCGCAATGCCCGCACTTCTTCCTCGATCTTGGCAATGGCCTTGTCTCGTTCCGGCCCCTCTTCCATGTCGCGCAGCTCTTCCTCGATCCGGAAGTCGATATTGCCGCCGAGCTGGATATCGGTACCACGGCCAGCCATGTTGGTGGCGATTGTTACCGCGCCCGGAGAACCGGCCTGCGCCACGATATGCGCTTCCTGTTCGTGGAAACGGGCGTTGAGAACATTATGCTTCACGCCTTCCTTGTTCAGGAAGTCGGAGAGCAGCTCGGATTTTTCGATCGAGACGGTACCGACCAGCACCGGCTGGCCCTTGTCGCTATGCTCCTTGACGGTTTTTGCAATGGCGGAAAATTTGTCGAGCGTTTTCTTGTAAAACTCGTCATTCTCCTCGATCCGCAGCACCGGCTTGTTGGTCGGAATGGTGACGACGTTCATCTTGTAGATTTCGAAAAATTCCGCCGCTTCGGTTTCCGCGGTGCCGGTCATGCCGCCCAATTTGGGATACATGCGGAAGAAATTCTGGAAGGTGATCGATGCCATGGTCTGGTTTTCCGGCTCGATCTGGACACCTTCCTTGGCTTCAACCGCCTGGTGAAGACCATTGGACCAGCGCCGTCCGTCCATCATCCGGCCGGTAAATTCATCGATGATGATGACCTTGCCGTCCTTGACGATATAGTCGGTGTCGCGCTTGCGCATGACATTGGCCATCAACGCCTGGTTGAGGTGATGGACGACTTGGGTATTCTCGAAATCATAGAGATTGTCGCCAACCAGCAGACCGGCTTCCTCGAGCAGACGCTCCGCCTTTTCCGTACCTTCTTCGGTCAGCGAGATATTGCGCGACTTCTCGTCTTTTTCATAATCTTCTTCGGTGATGTTCTGGACCACCGCGTTGACCTGCAAATAGAGGTCGGACTTGTCGTCTGTTGCGCCCGATATGATCAAAGGCGTCCGGGCTTCATCGATCAGGATCGAGTCGACCTCATCGACAATCGCGTAGTTGAACGGCCGCTGGACCATCTTGGCCCGCTCGCTCTTCATATTATCGCGCAGATAGTCGAAGCCGAATTCGTTATTGGTGCCGTAGGTGATATCCGCTGCATAAGCCGCACGGCGTTCTTCTTCCCCAAGGTTCGGGATGATCACGCCGACTTCCAGGCCGAGGAAATTATAGACCTGGCTCATCCATTCCGCATCGCGGCGGGCGAGATAGTCATTGACGGTGACGACGTGCACGCCCTTGCCGTCAATCGCATTCAGATAACAGGCGAGCGTGGCGACGAGGGTTTTACCTTCACCGGTGCGCATTTCGGCGATTTCACCGCGATGCAGCACGATACCGCCGATCAGCTGGACATCATAATGACGCTGGCCAAGGGTCCGCTTTGCCGCTTCGCGAACGACCGCAAAGGCTTCCGGCAAGATGTCGTCGAGCGTCTCGCCGCCGGCGACCCGTTGCTTGAACTCGACGGTCTTGGCCGCGAGCTCTTCGTCCGAAAGCGGCTCGATCTGCGGCTCGAATGCGTTGACCGCATCGACCACTTTTTGCATGGATTTGACGTACCGGTCATTGGCTGACCCGAAGATGGATTTGGCTAAACCGCCGAACATGACATTTTCCAATTTATAAATTTTGCCGGCCGATAGACGGCCGCGAACAGGATGAATTTGGGAAGAATTTCTTGCCGTTCAATAGTGGCAAGGCCGAGAATGGCGCTAGGGCGCGCCTTCTTCATGCTCCAGCTTGTCGCCCGCTTCGGTGCGTATCGCGACGACGGCCCAGACTGGTGTCCTGTTGCCGGTTTTGACCATGGCGCGTGGCGCTGACAGGCAGCTTTCCACCATCGCGCACAAGTGACGGTCCGATGATGCAAGCCTTGCCGCTTCGATGACCGCAGATGGATCGGCAACGGCCGCTTCGGACAGATTGGCAGCGCTGCCCAGTTCCGGCACCATGCGTTCTGCAGCCGCTGCCGATGCAGGCACGGCCAAGCCGACAGCGTTGAATAGCAGCAACATAAAACTTGCAAAATATGCGTTCATGGACAAGGCCCCGTCAATATCAGCGCGTTCTATCAAAACAATGTATAAAGGCAAGTTAAGTGTCGGACAAACTTTCGCCCCTGGCCCCAGCAATATCCCCTGCATTACCCGATATTGCGGGTGTAACCACCCGCATCGCCCGCGCCCACTACAAGGACTGGGATCGCTGCGATCTGACCTTTGTCGAGCTGGCTGCCGGAACCTCGGTTGCCGGAGTGCTGACGAAGAGCAAATGTCCCTCGCCGGAAGTCGAATATTGCCGGGAAGCGCTCAAGGGCGGCAAGGCCCGCGGCCTGGTCGTCAACGCCGGCAATGCCAACGCGTTTACCGGCGCGCGCGGCATGGCGGCGGTGCAGAAAATATTGTCGCTGGCATCGGCGCATCTCGGCTGCGCGGAACATGAAATATTCGTCTCGTCGACCGGGGTGATCGGCGTGCCTCTGCCTCAAGACAAGGCCGAAGCGGGCCTGAAAGCTGTATTTGAAGCTGAGCCTTGCAGCTGGGAAGAAGCTGCGGCGACGATCATGACTACCGATACGTTCCCGAAGATGGCGACGACGAGCGCGATTGTTGGCGGCCAGACGGTCCATCTCAACGGCATCATCAAGGGTTCGGGCATGATCGCTCCGGATATGGCGACGATGCTCGGCTATATTTTCACCGATGCAACGGTGGACGCGGGCTTGCTGCAGGAGATGCTGAGCGCGGCGACGGGGAAGAGCTTCAACTGCATCACTGTCGACAGCGACACATCGACCAGCGATACGGTGCTCGCCTTTGCCACCGGGCAAAATTCCGCCGCTGCCCTGACCTCCTTCGATGACGATGGCGCCGATGCGTTTCAGGCGGCGCTGAGCGATCTCTGCATGCAATTGGCGCATCTGGTTGTCCGTGATGGCGAAGGCGCGAGCAAATTTATCGAAATCGCCGTAACCGGCGCGGAAAGCGACGACAGCGCCAAGCGCATTGCCCTGTCGATCGCC
>JBALUX010000227.1:0-3028 GCA_036963725.1 Parasphingorhabdus sp.
TTGGCCGAGATCGCTTTCCGCTGCCCGAAAGGCAATCGTCTTGATCGAGGCGCCGTCATCACCGGCGACGATCATCCGGACATGGTCGGTTCCGACAATATCGCATTTGATGATTCGCACCGGTCCGGTGGCGATGCGTGGCGCAGGCCAGCCCATGCCATAGGGTCCCGCTCCGTCCATCGCCTCGACCATCGTCGGATTGACACCCTTGGGCGACAGCACCGCGTCTAGCAGCAAGGCCTTGCCGTCCTGCGCCTTGCCGACGCTGTCGGCGAGCCGGTCGTTGAGAAATTCCGAGAAGGCATCGACCTTGTCCGCCTCGATGGTAATGCCCGCGGCCATTGCGTGGCCGCCGCCGGCGATCAGCAGGCCGCTGTCCTTGGCGGCGATAATTGCAGCGCCGAGATCGATGCCGCTAATCGAGCGTCCGGAGCCTTTGCCGATGCCATCCTCATCCAGCGCAATGATGATCGCCGGGCGGTTCAGCTTCTCCTTGATGCGGCCAGCGACAATGCCGATGACGCCGGGATGCCAGCCCTTGGCGGAGAGCACGGCTACCGCCTGATTCTGCTGCGAGGAACACATCGCATCCGCTTGCTCGAGCACAAAGGCTTCGATCGCGCGGCGTTCCTGGTTGAGATGGTCGAGTTCGGCGGCGATGGATTGGGCTTCTTCCAAGTCTTGCGTGATCAGCAATCGCACACCGAGATCGGACTTGCCGACCCGGCCGCCGGCATTGATCCGGGGGCCCAGGGCAAAGCCGAGATCCGAGCAGATTGGCGCCCGTTTGAGACGGCTGGCATCGATCAGGGCTGCAAGGCCGATATTCTGCCGTCCTGCGAGCACCTTGATGCCCTGCGCGACAAAGGCGCGGTTCAGGCCGCGCAACTGAGCGACATCGGCGACCGTACCCAAAGCGACAATATCCAGCAGCTCGAGCAATTTTGGCTCTGGCCGGTCTTTGAAGAAACCTTGCTTGCGTAGTGTTCTAACAAGCGCAGCGCCAAGCAGAAAAGCCATGCCGACGGCGGCGAGATGGCCGTGCTCTGCGCCGGCGTCGCTCTCGTCGAGCCGGTTGGGATTGACCAGTGCGAGCGCCTTGGGCAGCTCCACCGCACATTTATGATGGTCGACGACGATCACCTCGACACCGGCCTGATGCGCCATGTCGAGCGCTTCAAAGGCCATCGCGCCGCAATCGACGGTAACCACCAGATTGCTACCCTGCTCGCCGAGCTTGACCAAGGCCTCGCCCGAGGGGCCATAGCCTTCCATCAGCCGGTCGGGGATATAATAGCCCGCTTCCAGCCCGAGGTCCCTGAGCAGGCGGATCAGCAGGGCGGCGCTGGTGGCGCCATCGACATCATAGTCGCCGAATATCGTGACCTTTTCCTGATTCCTGATCGCGAGGGCCAGACGGTCAGCTGCCTTGTCCATGTCCTGGAATACCGACGGATCGGGCATGAAGCCGCGGATCGTGGGATCGCGGTTGACGTCGAGCGTTTCCCGGCTGGCACCACGGGCGAGCAACAATTGGGTGACCAGATCATCGGGCTGGAATCCGGGATCGCGCGCGTCGGCGCTGGTGCTGCGCCAGCGCCATGTCTGGCCGGACAGGGATTTTTCTACGTTCAATACTGCGTTCATGGTGCGCGCTATGCGTGAAAGCTGCGGCGCTGACAATCGGTCTGTTGATTGCTAGGGAGATGATGATGAAAAAGCTTCTGATCGTCTATTACAGCTATACTGGCGGCACCGCCCAGATGGTCGAGGCTGCCGCCAGAGCCGGGCAGGGCGAGGAAGGCACGGATTTGCGCGTCATGCGGGCCGAAGACTGCCAGCCGGAAGACATGCTGTCCGCCGACGGCTATATTTTCGCAACGCCGGAAAATCTCGCGGCGATTGCCGGGGTGATGAAGGCCTTTTTCGACCGCTGCTATTATCCCTTGCTCGGAAAAATTGAGGGGCGACCTTATGCGGCAATGATCTGCGCGGGATCGGATGGCGAGAATGCGAAGAAACAGTTGGAGCGCATTGCAACGGGTTGGCGGCTCAAGAAAGTGATGGATAGCCTGATCATCTGCACCCATGCGCAGACCGAAGAAGAAATATTGGCCCCGAAAATGATTTCCGAAACCGATCGCCAGCGATGCGCAGAGACCGGTGCCACGTTATCGGCAGGACTGGCCATGGGAGTCTTCTAGACCAGTTCGCGCACACGGTCCTGCAGCAGCGGGATCACGTCCGTTTCGAACCACGGATTGGCCATGAACCAGCGGATATTGCGCGGGCTTGGGTGGGGTAGGGGGAGGAACTCCGGCCAGAATTCCTGCCAGCGCTTTACGGTTTCCGTGAGGGTTCTGGATTTCCGCTCCCCCAGATGCCAGTTCATGGCATATTGGCCGAGCACCAGCGTCAGCTCTATGTTTGGCAATGCTTCCAGCAGCGGTTTGCGCCAGGCCGGAGCGCATTCCGGGCGCGGGGGCATATCGCCACCCTTGCCGGTGCCGGGAAAGCAGAATCCCATCGGCACGATCGCGAACAGGCGCGGGTCGTAAAATTGCTCTTCGTTCACGCCGAGCCAGTCGCGCAGCCTTTTGCCGCTGACATCATCGAATGGGCGGCCCTTTTCATGCGTCTTGCTGCCCGGAGCTTGGCTGACAAGCAGGATTTTCGCCGCGCTGTCCGCCTGCAGCAACGGTTTGGGACCAAGCGGCAGGCCGGTGCAGATGGAACAGGCCCGGATATCACCAAGCAGCCGCGCCAGAGCATCGGAATCGGCGGTCGTCATTCGGTTCGGCGGCAAATCGCCAAATGGTCGGGTTTCTCGTCCTTGGCGATCGGCGGCAGGACGAAGACATGGCCGAGATGGGTCGGCTCCCGTCCGTCCGGCATTCTTTCGCCATTGACGACCGCTGCGAAGTCGCGGCAGGCCGGCGCGCTGACCAGATAGTTGCTGTGGCCGCTCCGGCCCCGGCTCACCGCCGTTGTATCGATGATGGTCAGGGCTGCCTTGTCGACGGCCTCT
>JBALUX010000228.1:0-2881 GCA_036963725.1 Parasphingorhabdus sp.
GATGACAGCCTGCGCCAGATTCAGCGATCCGAATTCGGGGTTGATCGGCACGGTAATGATCTTCCGCGCAAGTTCGACATCGACAACTTCCAGACCTGATCTTTCCGGTCCGAACAGGATGGCGCATTTGCCGCTCGCCTGTGCCATGTCTTCTGCCGCTTCCCACGGCGTCAGCACCGTCTTGGTCATACCCCGTTTGCGGACCGTGGTGGCGTAGACATGGGCGCAATCCGCCACGGCCTCCGCCGTGGTTTCAAAGACCTGAGCATGTTCCAGCACCTGGTCCGCGCCCGAAGCCGATGGGCCGGCATCCGGATTGGGCCAGCCGTCCCGCGGCTTGACGATGCGCATCTCGGTCAACCCGAAGTTCAGCATGGCGCGCGCCGCTTTTCCGATATTCTGGCCGAGCTGCGGATTGACCAATATGATGGCGGGCTGATTGCTCACGCCCCGTCAACATCTTTCAAGCTGCCGGCAAATTCCTTGAAATCCTTGGCCTCGGTAAAATCCTTATAGACTGACGCAAAGCGAATATAGGCGACGCTATCAAGGGCTTTCAGTCCGTCCATCACCATCTCGCCAATTCTCTGGGAAGGAATTTCGGTTTCGCCGCTGGTTTCCAGCTGCCGCTGGATCCCGGAAACCAGCTGGTCCATCTGCTCTTGCGCCAGCCCGCGTTTGCGGCAAGCCAGAGAGACCGAAAGGTCGATCTTCGAACGGTCGAAGGGTTCCTTGCGATCCTCGCTCTTGACCACCGTAATCTCGCGAAGCTGCACGCGTTCGAAGGTTGTGAACCGAGCGCCGCAGCCCTCGCACTGACGCCGGCGTCTGATCGTGGTATTATCCTCGGTCGGACGGCTGTCTTTTACCTGACTGTCGTCATGGGCACAAAAGGGGCAACGCATGGGCTGGCTTTCCGATCAATCCTGATAGATCGGAAAACGGTCGCAAAGCTCTTGCACCCGCTCACGAACATCCGCTTCTACCGACGGATCACCGCCCTCGCCTTTTTCACGCAATCCGTCCAGCACGTCGGCGACCATGTCACCGATCATCCGGAATTCCGCCGGGCCAAAGCCGCGGGTGGTACCGGCGGGTGAACCGACGCGGATACCGCTGGTCTTCATCGGCGGCTGCGGATCATTGGGGATGCTGTTCTTGTTGCAGGTGATGCCAGCCCGTTCGAGCGCTTCATCTGCGTCGCGTCCCGTAATTCCCAGAGGCGACAGATCGATCAGCGCAAGATGGGTGTCGGTGCCGCCGGCCACGACATCGGCGCCGCGTTCCTTGAGCGTTGCCGCCAGGACCTTGGCGTTTTCGATGACAGCAGCAGAATAGCTTTTGAACTCGGGACGCAATGCTTCACCGAAAGCCACCGCCTTGGCAGCGATCACATGCATCAGCGGGCCGCCTTGCAGGCCGGGGAAAACCGCTGAATTGATTTTCTTGGCAATGGCTTCGTCATTGGTCAAAATCATGCCGCCACGCGGTCCGCGCAGGGTCTTGTGCGTCGTGGTGGTGACAACATGCGCATGATCCAGCGGGCTGGGATGCAGTCCGGCGGCAACCAGTCCGGCAAAATGGGCCATATCGACCATGAAGATCGCTCCGACAGAGTCGGCAATCGCGCGGAACCTGGCGAAATCAATCTGGCGCGGATAGGCGGAACCACCGGCGATGATCAGTTTCGGCTGATGATCCTTCGCCAAAGCCTCGACTTCTTCATAGTTGATCAGATGATCATCGTCGTTGACGCCATATTGGATCGCGTTGAACCATTTGCCTGATTGCGCCGGTTTCGCGCCGTGGGTCAGATGGCCGCCCGCATCGAGCGACATGCCGAGGATGGTATCGCCCGGCTTGACCATCGCCAGCATAACCGCGCCATTGGCCTGCGCACCCGAATGCGGCTGCACATTGGCGAAGCCGCAATCGAACAGCTGTTTGGCACGCTCGATTGCCAGCGTTTCGACATCATCCGATGGTGCGCAGCCCTGATAATAGCGGCGGCCAGGGTAACCTTCCGCATATTTGTTGGTGAAGACCGAGCCTTGCGCCTGCAACACCGCTCTGGAGACGATGTTTTCCGACGCAATCAGTTCGATCTGGTTCTGCTGGCGCGTCAATTCGGAATTGATCGCTCCGGCAACCGCAGGATCGCTTTCATCGACTGAAAAGTCGAAGAAACCGGTCTGCCGGATATCCTGAATATCTGCGACGTTGCTCATGCGCTTGCTCCTTGGGCTTGTGGTGCGGACAATTTATCGACCCGGCGCTGATGCCGGTCGCCGCCAAATGGGGTTTTCAGAAAGATGTCGAGACAGTCTTTCGCGATTTCGATACCGACGAGCCTTGCGCCCATGGCGATGACATTCGCGTCATTATGTTCGCGCGAGAGTTTCGCCGAAAGGCCTTCGGAGACCAGCGCACAGCGACAGGCCGGATTGCGATTGACCGCCATGGAAATACCGATACCCGAGCCACAAAGGGCAACGCCGCGTTCTGCCCGGCCGGAAGCGACTTCATCGGCCAGCTTGTAGCCGTAATCGGGATAGTCGACACTGTCGGTGGTCATCGGCCCGAGATCGCTGACCTCGTGACCTGCTGCCTGCAACCATTCCACCAGCGCAGCCTTCATATCGAGGGCGGCATGATCGGAGGCAATGGCGACGCGCATGGGCTGTTCCTGTCAATAGAATCGGGATGGCCGCTATTTAGTAGAGAGCGCCTTGATAGGCCACCAAATATTTGACGCGCCGCGTCATGCGCAGCGTGACGAAGCAGCCTGTCCCTGCGCAGGCAGGGGTCAACCCCGGCGAAGGCCGGAGTCTCTTTCCGGTAGAAAAACATATGCGGCCTTAACCGTGTCCAATAACGTCCT
>JBALUX010000229.1:0-2724 GCA_036963725.1 Parasphingorhabdus sp.
TCGCCATAGCCGGTAGTGGTGATCGATATCATCGTGAAATAGATAACGTCGAGAAAACTGACATCGCCGTCATAGCTGTCTTGCAGTCCATTTCGATCGAAATAATGCACCGCCACCGCCATGCCGATCAGGGCAAGAACAAAGGTGACACGCCACGCAATATCGGCCCATACCGGCAGGCTCGAGCGCCGCCGCAAGGTAAAATAGTCGGAAATCTTGCGATTGCTGCTTGCCATGGCCGGTTCAGCCGCGTTTCGGCAGATGGATGTTCGGATCTACCGGCTTGCGATCCTTGCGGATTTCGAAATGCAGCTGCGGTTCCTGAACATATCCGCTTTCGCCGGCGAGACCGATAATCTCACCCGCTTTGACATTCTGGCCACGCGTGACGTTCAGCTTGTCGGCGTGGCCGTAAGCGGTAACCCAGCCGGAACCGTGGTTGATCAGGATCAACCCGCCGAATACACCGATTTCGTCGCCGCTATAGGCGATCACCCCGTCAGCTGAGGCGCGGATTGGCGTGCCACGAGGGACGCCGATGTTGAGGCCGTCATTGACTTTACCGCCGCCTTTGCTGCCGAAACTGGAGAGGACCCTGCCATCGACCGGCCACTGGAACCGCCCGGAGAAGTTGGCCGGTGTAGCAATAGTGGTATTGGGTGTTATGGCTTTCCGCCAATCGGAAGCCTCTCCCGCCGCGGCACCATTGGCCAGCGCTGGCTGGCTGCCCGTAACAATATCGTCAATCTCCAGATCGAAAGCAGCCGCGCGCTGTTCTATACTCAAATTGGCCGGATCGCTGGGCGTGGTTGCCGGCAGCAGCAGCTTCTGCCCCACACGCAGAATATAGGGCTCTTCCAGCGCGTTCAAGGCCACCACGTCCCGCCATGGCGCGCCATAGGCTCGGGCAATAGCGATACCGGTCTCACCCGAATTGACCGCGTGATATCGCCCGCCAGTGATCTTCAGTCGCTGACCGGGATGAATGACATAAGGCTCGACCAATCCGTTGGCGGACGCAATGATCTGCGACCCCGCTCCCGTCTTGTTAGCAATCCCGCGCAACGTGTCGCCCGGCTGCACTATATAAGTACCCGATCCCACCCGCTGCGCGTTCGCTGTAACGGGACTTGCTTGCCAGGTGGAAAGCGGCGCCTGCTCCGGCGGCGTGCCGAAAACGGCAGGGTCCGCTACCAATTGAGGCTGGGGCAGCGGTGGAGCATAATTGTCGTGGCCCGGGGGGATGCAGGCTGTGACTCCCAGGAGCAAAATCAGGATCGCAATATGACGCATATAGGCTCCCATTAACTAACTCCTCCCTCGCGGAAACGCTGTTAGCAGCAAAAGCGCAGCTTGCCAGCCCCGCAGGCCAAAGCCTAGTAAATTCTCAGGCCGGTAGAGCGCGATCAGGGGTATAGTTTTTTCAAACTATCCATTGAATCATAATGGGTGAGATCCAGGTGCAGCGGCGTGATCGAGATATAGCCATCGGCGATCGCTTCCAGATCAGTACTGTGCGCAGGCGTCTCCACCATCGGCCCGAGACCGAACCAGTGATATTCAAAACCGCGCGGGTCGCGGTTGCTGACGATCTGCAACCGTCCGTAGTCGCGGATACCCTGCGACACGACCTGCACGCCCTTTACATCGCTCGCCGGGACGGCCGGGAAATTGATATTGACCAGCGTCCGGTGATCCATGCGTTGCTTGATCAGTGGACGCAGCACGCGCTCGCCCCATTGTACGGCTGCATCAAACGGCACATCAGCACCCAGATCGCCCCGCGCATAAGCCTGGCTGAGCGCGATCGACGGGATACCCGCCAGAGCCCCCTCCATCGCGGCCGACACGGTGCCCGAATACGTGACATCCTCGCCCAAATTGGCGCCGCGATTGACGCCGGAAAGGATGAGATCGGGCGGCCCGTCTTTCATGATCTTGGCGACAGCCATCATCACGCTATCGGTTGGTGTCCCGTCGACAGAATATTGCTGGTCACCGCGCTTGCGAATACGCAGTGGCCGGGTGATGGTTAACGAGTGACCGGCGCCTGAATTCTCGTCCGACGGCGCAACGATCCAGATATCGTTGGAGAAATGCGACGCGATATCGAGCAGGATCTTCATCCCCGGCGCATCGAAGCCGTCATCATTGGTCAGCAATATCCGCATTACATTGGCTCCAATTTGTCGATCCCGCCCATATAGGGGAGCAAAGCCGATGGGATTGTGACAGAACCATCCGCCTGCTGATAATTTTCCAGCACCGCGACCAGTGTCCGCCCCACGGCAAGTCCGGAGCCGTTTAGCGTATGGACAAATCTTGTTCCCTTTTCTTCCCCTTCGGGCCGGAAACGGGCATTCATGCGCCGCGCCTGATATTCGCCACAGGTCGAAACGCTCGAAATTTCGCGATATGTATCCTGGCCGGGCAGCCAGACTTCCAGATCATATGTCTTGCGCGCTGTCGCACCCATGTCGCCGGCGCAGAGCAGCATTTTGCGATAGGGCAGCTCCAGTGCCTTCAGGATCGATTCTGCCGCTTCAGTCATCCGCTGATGTTCTGTGTCGCTTGTGTCTGGATGGACGATGGCAACCATTTCGACTTTCTCGAACTGGTGCTGACGGATCAGACCTTTCGTATCCTTGCCGGCCGACCCGGCTTCGCTGCGAAAACAGAGGGTAAGCGCGGTCAACCGGATCGGCAGTTGCGCTTCATCCAATA
>JBALUX010000230.1:0-2718 GCA_036963725.1 Parasphingorhabdus sp.
GGGACAAGTCGGCGACAATCCGCTTCAGACGTGCATTCTCGTCTTCCAGCTCTTTCAGCCGCCGCATCTCCGACGGCATCAGACCGCCATAGCGCTTCTTCCAGTTGAAGTAGGTCGCCTGGCTGATCCCCGCCTTTCGACAGATCTCTGCCACCGGAATCCCGGCTTCACCCTGCTTGATGATGAACGCCTTTTGCGCGTCCGTGAACTTCGATGCTCGCATCGTGTCGTCTCCGCCCAGCCTGGGTCAAGAATACCGGAAACTCTAACCGAAAACGATCCAGTTTATTGGGAGCAGAGCAGTTGCAGCCCGATCGGCGCGCAAGCTCGCCTCGTTTGACATGATCTCGCGCAAGCGTGAACGACATGGTGCATTTTCCTCTTGATCCTGTAGTTACTACAGGCCCTACATTGGTGTCAGAATAAAGTCGAGCCAATGTGAAGAGACGCAATTTCAATGTCTGAAGTACCGGCACACAACGACAAAAACGGCAAGGATGCGCATCGCCGCAAGAACTGGCTGGCAACCGGCGGTGTTTTAGGCGCGCTGCTTGCCTCGTCATGCTGCATTGTTCCTTTGGTCCTCATCAGTCTCGGCGTTTCCGGCGCATGGATCGGTAGCCTCACAGCGCTGGATCCCTATAAGCCGGTCTTTATAGGCATCGCCGTCCTGTTTCTCGCGGGCGGGTTTTGGCAGGTCTATTTTAAGAAGCCTGAACCCTGTGATGACGGCACAATTTGCGCCCGTCCTGAGACATCGCGAATTACAAAGGCGGCGCTGTGGATCGCAACCATATTAGTATTGCTGGCGCTCACCATCGATGTTTGGGCCCCGCTGTTTTATTGAAAGGAGTAATCCATGAAGAAAATATTGCTTATCGCTGCTGCCATTGGAGCTTCGGCCCTCGGCGGTGTCGCCGTTGTCGCGCAGCCATCTGGCGACGCGACCGTCCTTAACGCCGCCGAAGCAACGGAAGCGACTGCACAATTCTCCATTGAGAAAATGACCTGCGCCACCTGTCCGATTTCTGTACGCAAAGCGATGAAGCGCGTAGACGGGGTTAAATCGGTTGAAATCGATTATGAAGCCAAGACTGCAACTGTTGTTTATGATTCCGCTGTGACAACGCCGACTGATATCGCTGCGGCATCAACAAACGTCGGCTATCCCGCCACCGAGCTGGAAGCCTAAACCGTCCGCTAATTGCTCGGTATCGGGATTATCGGAACCATTGTAGCAGCACTTTGCTGTTTCACCCCCGTTCTTGTCGTTTTGCTGGGCACAGTGGGGCTGTCAGCCGTGACGGGTTATCTCGATTATGTCCTGTTTCCGGCGCTCGGATTTTTATCCTCCTCACCTTATTCGCTGTCTGGCGTCGCCGTCGACGCGAACGCCAATCCTTGAAAGACTAGTATGTCAGAACAATCCTCTTCTAATTATCCATCTCGCTACGACCTTATTGTCATTGGTGCTGGATCAGCTGGTTTTTCCGCCGCCATCACCGCCGCTGAGGAAGGCGCGAGTGTGGCGCTGATCGGTTATGGGACCATCGGCGGGACTTGCGTAAATGTGGGCTGTGTGCCGTCGAAGACGATGATCCGCGCTGCAGAGGCGCTGCATGGCGCGCGCTCGGCCAGCCGGTTTCAAGGGATTTCTGGTGAGGCCCATATCTCGGACTGGAGCGCGCTAGTTGCTGACAAAGATGAGCTCGTCACGACGCTGCGCAACAAGAAATATATTGACCTTTTGAACGCCTATGAGGAGATCGACTATATCGAAGGTGCAGCGCGCATTACCGACGACGGCGTCATCGTCGGCGACCGGAGCATTAACGCGAATAATACCATTATCGCTACCGGTTCGTCAGTATCCGTTCCTCAAATTCCCGGTATTGACGAGACGCCCTATTTAACAAGCACAACTGCGCTTGAGCTGCAGCAATTGCCGAAATCCCTGATCGTGGTTGGCGGCGGGTATATTGGCTGCGAACTGGCGCAACTGTTTGCGCGCGCAGGAACAAAAGTAACGCTCGTCACCCGCAGCCATATCTTGTCAGAAGCCGAACCGGAGATATCCGACGCGCTGAGCGAGTATTTCGAAACTGAGGGCATCGTGGTTCGACACGGATTGAAATATGTCAGCGCTGAAAAATCTGCCGACGGCGTATCTTTGACGATTTCTGTCGATGGTCAGGAAGAGACATTGAATGCAGAACGCCTTCTGCTGACGACCGGACGCAATGCCAATACCCGTTCGCTCGGACTTGAAGAAGCTGGCATCGAAACGCTGCCTAATGGTGGTATTTTCGTTGACGAGAGAATGCGAACCTCAAAGGCGGGCGTCTATGCCGCCGGCGATGTTACAGGCCGAGACCAGTTCGTTTACATGGCGGCTTATGGCGCAAAGCTCGCTGCCAAAAACGCGCTCAACAGCAATTCGCAGGTCTATGAGTGTTCCCCGTCAGCGACTGTGAGACAGATCGGCCAAATTGCTTAAGGAGGATTTCTGGCACATCGTAGCCCGCCAAGGGAGCGAAGATGAGACAGAAATCCGGGCCGGAAGGATCGGCCGAAAAACATGTGAAAGAGATACGCCGTAAGACCCGGCGCAAATTCTCTGCCGAAGAGAAGATCCGCATTGTTCTGGAAGGCCTGCGCGGAGAGTATTCGATTGCCGAGTTGTGTCGGCGTGAGGGGATCGCCCAGGGCCTTTATTAC
>JBALUX010000231.1:0-2699 GCA_036963725.1 Parasphingorhabdus sp.
GGCCCTTCACTTCGACTTCGAGAGTCCGCACACCATGGTCGGCGGCTTTCTTGCCAGCGTCTTCCGCTGCAACCTGAGCGGCATATGGTGTCGATTTACGAGAGCCTTTAAAGCCCATCATGCCTGCGGAGGACCAGCTTATTGCATTGCCCTGGGCATCGGTGATGGTAACCATCGTGTTGTTGAAAGTGGCGTTGACGTGCGCCACGCCTGCCGAAATATTTTTGCGCGCACTTTTCTTTATGCGCTGCGGTTCGCGTGCCATGTGATCAATTCCTACCTAATATCTTGAAGATACTTATCCGAAGACAAGTCTTATTTCTTTTTGCCAGCAATCGCCTTGGGCTTGCCTTTACGGGTGCGCGCATTGGTATGCGTACGCTGTCCGCGAACAGGAAGGCCTTTACGGTGACGCAGGCCGCGATAGCAGGCCAGATCCATCAAACGCTTGATGTTCATTGCAACTTCGCGTCGCAAATCGCCTTCAACCGTGTGATCGGCGTCAATCGTTTCACGAATGTGCAAAACTTCCTGATCGGTAAGGTCCTGAACCCGACGGGCCGGATCAATCTTCAATTTCTCAACAATTTCAGCCGCAGCGGTGCGTCCGATACCGTGAATGTAGGTAAGCGCAATGATTACGCGCTTGTTAGTGGGGATATTTACCCCAGCAATACGTGCCAATATTTTTCTCCATGCTCCACAAGGACCGATTCGCCGGACCTTATCTCATCGCCAAGTCGTTAAAAACACACCCGAAACGCACAAAACCAGCGGACGCACGAAGGGCGCTGCCGGTTGTGTTGGATTTCGAATAAAGTTGAAATAGGGAGAGTCGCTGTCGCTGTCAACATGGAATGGCCGGAAAACCAGCTATTTCCTGCCCGCTCGAGCCACTGCCCTATCTAGTCAAAAATTTACAGGCGTCAAACAATCCATAGCCTGTTTCCGATATAGCGATGCATATGTCCGCCGGTTCGTGCAGCCCCGACCGGATTTACCGCAATTTGTGGCTTTCTCTCCTGCGATCACCGTGGGCTTTTGCAGTGGCAAAGACCCTTACGACGGGCTCATCCGCATTCTGCCCTGCTCCATGGGTGACCCAGAGGCAGCCGCGCTGATCGTTCATGCTTCGCTTTCCCGCCGAAATGCACTAGCGTTCGCCCAATTTCATCGGGGGGCCTTAATTGACCAATAGAGACAAACATGATCTGTTCGAAATCGGCGGGCAGACGATCGCGCCGGGCAAGACCGGTGATGTCGCCATTCCGATCAGCGATCTCTCTGCGGGGATGCAAGCCAATATGGAAGTGCGCGTTTTTCACGGTAAGCGCACAGGCCCGACGATTTTCGTCAGCGCCGCGATCCACGGCGACGAAATTATCGGCACCGAGATCATCCGCCGTGTGATGAAGAAGCTGCATCCCTCACGCATGGCGGGCACCGTCATCTTCGTGCCTGTGGTCAATATGTTCGGCTTCATCAATCACAGCCGCTACCTGCCTGATCGCCGCGACCTCAACCGGTCTTTTCCGGGCACCGAAAAAGGCTCGCTAGCCTCGCAGCTGGCGAATATTTTCTCGACCGAGATTATCGATCGCTGCTCCCTGGGCATCGACATCCATAGCGCCGCGCAACATCGCTATAACCTGCCGCAGATCCGCATCGCCTCGGGCAATGCCGAGCTCAAGGAACTGGCGCTCGAATTTGGGCCACCGGTTGTCATCGAAGCCGACCTGCGCCCCGGCTCGCTGCGCGCGCTGGCCCGGGAAGCCGGCGTCGACATGCTGCTGATGGAAGCCGGCGAAGCCCTGCGCTTCGACGAATTCTCTGTCCTGACCGGGGTCAATGGTATCTTGCGCGTATTGAAGAAGCTGGAGATGATCGAAACCAAGCGGCTCGGGAAACGCGGGGCGCCCCCTGCCCAGACCACCCGCACGGTCTGGCTCCGCTCGACCAGAGGCGGAATTTGCCGGCTGATTTCACCGTCCGGCAGCAAGGTCCACAAGGGCGACACCGTCGCCTGTATCAGCGATATTTTCGGCGATGGCGAAGAGGAAATTGTCGCCCCGGTCGACGGAATTGTCATCGGCCACAGCAATCTGCCGGTGGTCAATCAGGGCGACGCGCTGCTCCACATCGCCGAGGTGAGAATATTCCACACAGTGGGAGAAAGGCTGGAACAGATCGAAGGCGAGATTACCAGCAATCAGCTGCTCGACGAGGATGAAGTCATCTAGCCCGCCAGCGGCAAGTACACCAGTCCGCCGTTTAAGGCTTCAGGGCTCGCGCAGACAACATAATCCCGATCACCAGTTCGATGGCACCGACCGCGAATAGCATAGCGCCGGCCATGCTATCGAACGCATATATCCCGGCGAAGCCGACCGCTGTGATCAGGGCCGCCAACAACCAATATGTCTTGTCGCCATATAGGGTTGCGAAGGCAAAATAATGCACCCCGACCGCGATGGCAGCCAGTGGCAGCACATATGATGATTGCAGGGGCAAGAATAGCCAGGCGGCAAACAGGCCGGCGAGCATTGCGATCGTGCTCTCCAGTCCCAGCATCCCGAGCGGATTGTCCGAAGACAGGCTGGGACGATGGAACAGGAGTCGCGAAAGCAGGGCCGAAACCGGAAAGATGGTCATCCCGCCGAGGAACAACATGATGAAAGCCGTATTCACATCGCTGCGTA
>JBALUX010000232.1:0-2688 GCA_036963725.1 Parasphingorhabdus sp.
CGGTCTGGGGCAGAACCTCCAACGGTAACCGGACAACCTCCACGGTTTCTACCGCCTCCAACCTGAGTCGGAATTTCAGCTACACATGCGCCAACGAAGCCCGCAAATTGCAGCGCTGGGACACGCCCGCTGATTTCGACGCCTATCTCGATAATCTAGATGCAATCGGCAGCACTTATCATGATATCGGATTGATCTGGGGCGCCCGGCTTCTTTCTCCGACCGGAATATTCGCGTCGGAAAATGCTGCGTCGGATACCGGTGGAGCGATTGACCGCCATCTGATCTTCATGACCGATGGCGACACCACCACCAGCAGCACCCAATATACGTCTTATGGAGTGGAATGGTATGATCGCCGCAGAACTTCGTCCAGCAGCGCACCCTCAAACAGTGACCTGACAACCCAGGTAAACAGTCGTTTTCTCGCGATGTGCAATGCTATCAAGAACAAGAATATCACATTGTGGGTTGTCTCGTTCGGTAATGGTGTGAGCTCCGGTTCGATCACTAATTTGCGCAATTGTGCAACCTCCGGCAAATTCTACAGCGCCAGCGACAGTGCCGAATTGTTGACCAACTTCCGCTCCATCGCCAACGACATCTCGCAACTGAGACTGACGAAATAATGCAGAATTTTCTGAACAAACTCCGCACCCTGAAAAGGGATGATGTCGGCGCCGCGCTGGTGGAATTCGCGCTGGTCGCACCGGTCCTTATCCTGTTGATCATGGGCATGCTCGATCTCGGACATCGCATTTATGCGACGGCGATCCTGCAGGGTTCCGTGCAGAAGGCCGCTCGCGACGCCAGCCTGGACAATGGCTCTGCCAATGCCAGCGCTATCGACGATCGCGTCAAGGAACTGATGCTGCCGGTCGTACAACCCGAACCGGTATCGGATTTCGACTTCAGTCGTCAGAATTACAGCGATTTTTCGGATGTCGCAAAACCCGAAGATTTTACCGACAATAATGGTGATGGCGAGTGCAATGACGGCGAACCTTATGATGACGCCAATGACAATGACAGCTGGGATGCCGACCGCGGCGTTGCCGGTCAGGGTAATGCCAAGGACGCCGTTCTCTATACCGTCAAGGTGACTTACCCCCGACTGTTTCCCATGGCGGAGCTGATCGGGCTGTCACAAGACGAAGTCATTCAGGCGAGCACTGTTGTCCGGAACCAGCCGTTCGGTGAACAATCTGCGCGCGGGGGGATAAAAAATTGTACCTAAGACCAAAGCTCAGAAGGCTAAAACCCTTCTTGTCTATCAAGCGCACCTTGTCCGCTCTCGCGGTCAACACAAGCGGCCTTGCCCTCATTGAACTGGCCTATTCGCTGCCCATCCTGATGGGTGTCGGCATGTATGGTGCCGAGATTGCGAATGTCGCGATGGTAAGAATGCGCGTGAACCAGATTTCCATGCATGCTGCCGATAATGCCTCGCGTATCGGCGACGGCTCGTTATTGTCCGAAAAGAAAATCTACGAAAGCGACATCAATGACCTGTTCGTTGGCGCCGATCGCCAGGCCGGCAAATATGTCGATATATTTGAAAATGGCCGTATCATCATAAGCAGCCTCGAAAGGCATAGCGACGGCGGCCAATATATCAATTGGCAGCGATGCAAGGGCAAGAAGGTCCATGTATCCAGCTATGGAACCGCCGGCGTGAATTCGTCATCCCGGCCAATCAACGGAATGGGCCCCGCAGGCGCCCGCGTAACCGCGCCGGCCAATCAGGCGGTGATTTTTGTCGAGATATCCTACGATTATCAGCCCCTGATATCGAGCACGTTCACCAACACGCGAACGATCACGACGCGTGGTGCTTTCAATGTGCGTGACCGCCGTGACCTGACGCAGGTCTATAACCGGACAGGCAGCGATCCGATTTCCAATTGCAACGTCTATGACGGTGTCGACTAGACCGCACGAGAATAGCAGGCTCTATTTATAGCAGACCTTCTTCACCGCAGCGATGATCCGCGCGCTGTCGATCAATGCCGCTTTCTCCAGATTGGCAGCATAAGGCAGCGGCACATCCTCGTTGGTCACCCGCATAACCGGAGCATCGAGATCGTCGAAGCCCTGCTCCATGCATAGCGCGACAATCTCGCTCGAGATCGAACAGGTCGGCCAGCCTTCTTCGGCGACCACCATCCGGTTTGTCTTGGCCAGACTTTTCAGCACCGTTTCCGTATCCAGCGGCCGCAGCGTGCGCAGATCGATAACCTCCGCTTCAATGCCCTCGCCTGCCAGAACATCTGCCGCTTCCAGCGCCAGGCCGACACCGATCGAATAGCTGACAATCGTCACATCACTGCCTTCGCGCATGATCCGCGCCTTGCCGATCGGGAGCGTATAATCCTCGATCTCCGGCACATCGAAAGAGCGTCCGTAGAGCAGCTCGTTTTCCAGAAACACAACCGGATCGGGAGTCTGGATCGCTGCTTTCAGCAAGCCCTTGGCATCCGCTGCATCATAAGGCGCGATCACAACCAGACCGGGAACGGCCGCATACCACGGACCGTAATTCTGGCTGTGCTGCGCGCCAACCCGCGATGCCGCACCATTGGGGCCACGGAAGACGATCGGGCAGCGCATCTGGCCGCCGGACATATAGTTGGTCTTCGCCGCCGAGTTGATGATCTGGTCAATTGCCTGCATGGCAAAGTTGAAGGT
>JBALUX010000233.1:0-2688 GCA_036963725.1 Parasphingorhabdus sp.
GCTGACCGAAATCAACGTGACCTCGCCGACCGGTATTGTCGCGATCGACAATTTCAACGGCACCGATACGTCGGGCATGATTTGGGATGCGATCGAGCGGCGGCTTGCGGCGCAATAAACGGGTGCGGGTCCGCACGCAATGAACAGCTGGGTAACCGACCTGATCGAGCAGGGCGGCTATTGGGCCATCACGCTGCTCATGGCGCTGGAAAATATCTTCCCTCCCATCCCGTCCGAGCTGATTATGGGGCTGGGCGGCGTCGGCGTGGGGCAAGGGACATTCCATCCCGTAGCGCTGGTGCTGGTCGGTACAGTTGGTTCACTGGCCGGCAATTATGTCTGGTTCATGATCGGCCGCCACTGGAACGAGGATGATGTCCGCGCCTTCGTCCGCAAACACGGCCGCTGGCTGACGCTTGACGTCAAGACTGTGAACAGGATCGACCGGATTTTCGACGACCACGGCCAATGGGTGGTATTTTTCGCCCGTTTCATTCCCAATATCCGCACGATGATTTCGGTCCCGGCCGGCCTGTTCGGCATGTCGCACAAGCGCTTCATCCTCGCCACCAGCGCCGGCGCGGCGGTCTGGAACAGCGCTCTGGTCTATGCCGGCTACATATTGCAGCAGAATGTCGAGAATATCGGGCAATATCTGGGGCCGGTGTCCTTGGGCGTGATCGGGTTGCTTGTCGTCATCTATGTCTGGCGAATTATTTTCTGGCGGCCGAAGGAGGGTTGAGGCACATAATAGCGTTTATATTCCGAGGATGATCCGGGATGCGGTCGGGGCGAGAGCGGGGTGAGATGTCAATATGAAAAAATTGGACATTGCATTCGAAAAACCAGCATTAATCAGCGTCTTGGCTTTCTCGCTCTCTTTGCAGGGATGCGTGAAAATTCAGGATAATGACGAAGCCACTTTCGCTCAAGCTGATATCGAAATGCCGGAAACAGATAAATCCCTCCAATGGGCGCGCAACAGCTGTTCCAAAGATGACGATATCCCGTCAGAAATTATTGATGCGAGTCAGCTGCGAGGTGCATCCGCACTTGTTGCCAATATCGAAACGATAGGCGACGCAGCTCCTATCATTGTACATGGTTCGTTTGTCGGTGAGGATTTTAGCGCTTTAAGTGATGGGCCTGCAGCAATTTGTTTCGTAGGAACGGACCTACAAAATACCAAATGGGATAAGGTGAATCTAACAAAGTTGCGGTTTATTGATGTCAACCTCAGCTCGGCGTCGTTCTATGAAGCGGTGCTCCCGGACATTTATTTTCACAATGTGAACCTCACCGAGGCTAGCTTCGGATCATCAAAATTAAAGAATGGAGCCTTTGTCGGTGGTTGGCGCAATACGTTCGGTGATACAAGCTTTCGCAATGCAGATCTCTCTGGCTTCACATTCCATTGTGGCCTGACAATGAACTCCAGATGCAGCGGCACAGGTGGAGTGGTGGATATGAGTGGTACCAACCTGACCGATAGCAACTTGTCATCATTCCTGAGCTTCGGTGCGGTAAAATATGATGGTGCTTTGCTCAACCGGACCAAACTTTCGCCCAGAGACACTGTCTATTTCGAAATGGCTCGATTGAACGGTCCCGTGATAGTTATGAATGTTCATTCCGTAGAAGAGGTGCAAGCGCGGTTAACAGCAAGCGAATTTCGGCAGCTAATCGTCGAATCTGTCGAAGCCCGGATGGATTCCGAAGCAAGTGCCGTTCCCGGCCCTGACTGCAGCGAGGCTGCTAATTGCGTGATCGACGGATATCGAACACGAGCAAGCGAACTGACTGGCTCATCCGGCGATCCATTAAAATTGCGAGCAGGTGAAAGCATGGAATTCTATGAGGAGGTGCTGCCCTTGTCTGGCAAATTTAGACATTCGGATGTCTACCGTCGCATTCTTCCTGTACTCAAATCAGCGGCGTTTCAAAATGCTAAAATAACCAAGAATGAAGACGGCACGTATAGAGTCAGAGGTAACGCTGTCGGTGGGAACGGCCACCTGTGCGGCCTTATCGCCCATAGTCTGAAATTTGATCCCGGTTCGGGTTGGTTTTCTGGTCCACCCTATAACCCGGAAATTAACACTGATCAGGACTATTCTGTTCCGGTTCTGGGAATTGTCGGGAACTCTATGATCTTCCCATATTCGGGCAATGTCGCCCAAACGCCGGAACCCGCGCTAGATTATTACTGGTGCGGCGCTCGAGCAGGATTTAATACAATGACGCGATTAGATCCTTAAGGTCGAGGATGTGCATGCCGATACATATCCTGAAAATCCAGGAATTCCCTCTCCCATTGGAAGAGGACGAATTCCCACGTTTCCAATCTCTTCATTGCGAGTGCAGCGCAGCGATCAAGAGCGGGCCGGGGCTTTAAGTCGCGGATAACCGACTCATTGCGGGTATCAGAATCAGGCCGGCCAGCAGTTGCTGGTCCGGCCTGACGTGATCAACGGGAGAGTGTTGATCAAAATTTGAAGGCGGCTTCCACGAACAGTTGCCGGCCGCGGTTCTGGGTGATCACCCGGTCATCGCCACCCGCCGGCAGGAAGGGACGGTCGCCGGCGGTGTTGGCCCAGATTTCGTCGGTCAGATTGACGCCGATCAGCGACAGTTTCCACTTGTCATCCGGTGCGCCGATCGAGACGGCGGCATCCAGCGTTACATAGC
>JBALUX010000234.1:0-2653 GCA_036963725.1 Parasphingorhabdus sp.
CATAATAGCGGATGGTTTCGACCTTCGTGCCCGTCGCCTTTGCCAGTTCCCCAATTTTCATCGCTTGACCCTATAGTTACTACAGGGTGCATAGCTAGGATCGAATCGTCAATTGTCCAGAGGAATATGATGGCCGGAAATTGTTGTGGAAGCGGAACGGACGATCAGGCGTCCCTGAACGACCCGCGCTGGCGGCTGGCTCTGTGGATAGCGCTGGCGGTCAATGCGGGCATGTTTGTCTTTGAATTTGCAGCCGGTGCCGCAGCGGATTCCCGCGCGCTTCAGGCCGATGCGCTCGATTTCTTCGGCGATAGCGCCAATTATGCGATCAGTCTGGTGGTGGCCGGCATGGCCCTGACCTGGCGTGCGCGCACTGCCTTTCTGAAAGGACTGACGCTGCTCGCCTTCGGGCTCTGGGTGCTGGTGACGGCGATCCTCGCCTTCATCAACGGCACAGCGCCGCATGCCGAAATGATGGGCATCGTCGGCGCGATGGCGCTGGTCGCCAATGTCGGCGTTGCCTTGCTGCTCTATCGCTTTCGCACCGGGGACGCGAATATGCGCTCGGTCTGGATATGCTCGCGCAACGACGCGATCGGCAATGTCGCGGTAATGATCGCGGCATTCGGCGTGTTCCAGACCGGAAGCGCTTATCCCGATCTGGCGGTCGCCGGTCTGCTCGCGGCGCTGGCAATCAGCGGCGGCTGGCAGATAGTCTGGCAGGCCCGCGGCGAAATGCGGTCGGTGAGCGCGGAGATGAAAAGAGCGCAGGATCATTGAGGTGGTGCTGCCTTGGTCAGCTTACCCGACAGCCTCGGCAGGATTGGCGAACTAGGCTAATTCAATCCAGCGTATTTTTCATGATGACGGCGGCGGTAATATCCCCGGTCACATTGACCACCGTTCTGGACATATCAAGCAGCCGGTCTACGCCTAATATGATCACCAGCCCCGTTGCCGGGATGCCAAATCCCGCCGCGACACTCGCCAATATGGCGATGCTGACGCCGGGGGTGCCGGGTGCACCGATCGACGAGGCGACCAGCGTGCCGACCAGCAGAACGGTTTCACTCACACTAAGATCGACGCCCGATATTTGCGCGAGAAAAAGTATCGCAACGCTTTGATATAGCGCGGTGCCAGCCATGTTCATTGTCGCACCCAGAGGGATCACCAGATGCGCGACATCATCCGGGACCTGAAACTGGCGCGCAGTCTGGATCGTGCTCGGCATCACCGCTGAGGAACTGGAAGTGGAAAAGGCCAGCAACAAATTGGGTCCCGCCACCGAAAGGAAGGAACGAAAACCGAGGCCGCCGATCAATCGCAAAGCCACTGCGTAGATCAGAAACAGCAGCGCCAATCCCAGGAGGACCGTGCCAACGTAACTGAGCAGGCCCAGCAGCGAGTCCAGTCCGATCTGGATCATCAACTGCGCCATCAACCCGAACACGGCGAGCGGCGACAACAGCATCGCCCATTTTACAATGGTCATCGAAATCGACATCAGCGAGTCGAGCAGAGCGAGAAACGACGCAGCCTTCTCCTTCTGAATCTGGGTGGCAGCAACCCCGGTCAGTACTGCAAGAATAACGATCGCCAGCAAGTCGCCCTGGATAACGGACGCCGCCGGATTGGTCGGCAGCACTCCTGCTACCATGTCCGGCAGCCGACTCAGGTCAAAGCTTTGGGTGGCCCCTGCTGATGGCGCCACCTTTTCAACCGGCAAATCCAGCCCGATCCCCGGTTTAAACAACTGGGCCAGCGAGATGCCGATCCAGGCCGCCAGAAATGTAGTCGAGAGTATGAACAGGCCCAGACGCATGCCGAGCTTGCGCATCGCCTGGCTCGAAGAGACACCGGCTAGACCGTTGACGATCGAAGAAAAGACCAGCGGCACTAGAACAATCGCGATCAGCCCAAGAAAAAGCTGTCCGGGAAGCGCTAGCCAGTCACCGATCATCCCTGCCGTCTTCGGCTGGACCAGTCCCGCTGCCGGTCCAAGCAATGTCCCGGTACCGATGCCGGCTATCATTGCAACCAGCACCTGTGCCCACAGCCGCGAACGCGCCCAGATACGCAATTTGCTGCTCTGCTGGATAAGATGGTTCAATTCGGAACTGCTGTCGCTCGACACGATGATCTTTTCCTCCCTGGAACCCGTCATAAAATCCTATGACTTCGGAATCAAAGACGCGCGGGAGAGATTTTGACAATCGCGCCCAGCCAATCTGATGTCCGCTATAGGCCTTGCTGCCGACAAGTACGGAAAAACATGGATAAAAGTGGAATTTCCCCCTCCCCTCGAAGGAAAGGATTATCCACTACCTGAACAACGGCTCGCCGAAACTGCGCAGCTTGCGACTATGCAAAGTCCCGGCTTCCGCCTCTTTCGCCAATAGATCAATCGCCCGCAGCCCGATCGCGAGATGCTGGCCCACGCGTTCCTGATAGAATGCATCAGCCATGCCGGGCAGCTTGATCTCGCCGTGCAACGGTTTGTCGGACGCGCAGAGCAACGTCCCATAAGGCACGCGATAGCGGTAGCCGTTGGCGGCGACGGTCGCGGATTCCATGTCGATGGCGATGGCGCGGGACTGGTTGAGACGCTTGGCAATCTGTTCGAAACGCAGCTCCCAATTGCGGTCGCCGG
>JBALUX010000235.1:0-2578 GCA_036963725.1 Parasphingorhabdus sp.
GGCCTTCGCCACCGAAATTGCCGACGATCGCATCGCCATAATGCATGCCGACCCGGGTTCTGCCAATTGGCGGTACGCCTTCGGGTACGTTCTTGCGAAATTCCTCGCCGGCCAGATAGAGCGCGTAGGCTGCCTTGGCCGCGCGCTCGCCGTCATCGGGATAGGCGATCGGAGCGCCCCAGAAAGTAACCAGCGCATCGCCGACGAACTTGTCGATCGTGCCCCCATATTGCAGCGCTACTTCGCTCAGCCGGTCGAGATAGTCGTTGAGCAGATAGGCGACCATCTCCGGCTCGATCGCGTGCGTCAATTTGGTAAAGCCCTCGAGATCGGTGAAGACCGCGAATATTTTCCGCTTCTCGCCATGCAGTGCCAGCTTCTCCGGATCCTTCAATATCTCGTTGGCAATCGATTTGGGCAGATATTTGCCCAGGGCGCTTTGCGCAAAGGCCCGCTGCTTGGAGTTGATCGTCCGCGCGGCTGACCCGACCGAGGCATAGCCGAGCAGCCAGCCGACACCCCAGCCGAAGGCCGGCAGAGAGAGCGTATCAATGCCGATATTCTGCAAAACAAAGGGGAAGATCAGGAAAAAGGCAAACTGGCTCAGCAGCATGAACCCGACCTTCAGCGCGTTGCCGACGATCAGGGCGGAGAGGCCTCCGCAAACCGCCACGATCAGTGCGCCCAGCCACAAGGTCCATGCCGGTATCGGGGTCGGCAGATCATCATTGAGCAACTGGGCGAGCATATGGGCATGGACTTCCAGCCCGATCATCTTGCCGTCGTCGCCCTTGATGTCGGCGAGCCCGCCGACCGGGGTTTCGAACCGGTCGCGATCGACAAAGTCGCCGCCGATCAGCACATGTTTGCCGGCGATGAACGATCCCAGCATCTCGGCAATCGCCGGGTCAGCAAAGCTTTCGATCGGGAATTTGTCAAACACCGGAACATCGGTTGTGGTCGGCACATGATAGCGGATGGCGCCGTCATTCCTGGCAAATTTCGGGTTTGGCCCGGTCAGGGCGATGGCCATGAACGGGGGGGCGCCGGGCCGGTGCGGGGTCCACCGGCGCTGCACGCCGTCGCTATCGGTTTCCAGCTTGATATCGGTGGGCCGGACTTTTTCCGTGCGTGCTTCTGCGAAAAACTGCTGCAGAAATTCATGCTCGGCGAAGGCGATTTCCGGATTTTCCTCCGGGTCGGCATAAGCGAGGAAAGTCGGCGTCTTCATATTCTTGAAGGCCGAAATCAGCAGCGCATCGTCATCCTGCGGCATGGTGAACAATATATCTATGCCGATCGACTTGGGATTGGCGGCATCGATGGTTTCGAGCGCCTGGGCCAGGATCGTACGGTCGACTGGCGAGCGCTGGCCGGTCAGCTTCAGCGTGTCTTCGTTGTAGACGACCATGACGATATTCTCGTCTTTTTCGATTTCCGGCGCGAAGACCGATGCGCGCAGATCATATAGCGCGCGCTCGGCTTCCTGGATCAGCGGCGTTGTCCAGCTGTAGCGGGCAACCAGCAGCGCGAGTATCATGAACAATATGGTCGACGCCAGGCGGATCGGGCCCAGTTGATCAAACAGGCGGCGAAGGGACTGCAATATGCCCTTCGCTCCCTCTTTGACATCGCGGTTATTGGTAACCGGGTCGGTAGGCGCAGCGGTTGCGGCCATTATTTCAGCGCCGCTCCGCTTGTGGTCGCTGCTGCTGCAGCGTTGACGGTGTCCGGCAGAAATGGTCGGGCACCGTCACCGATGAGGGCAAATCCGGCCCAGTAAAAGGGATGGGATGTGACCGGATCGTTCATCAGCTCCAGCTGGGACAATCTGAGCGCTTCGGTAATCGAGCGGCCCTGACCGTCAGTGAACAGGCCGTTGATCAGCCTCTCCGTCGCGCGGAAATCATCCGGGGCAGGCCAGTGACTGGCGAGCACCGAACGGCCGCCAGCGCCGATGAAGGACCGGACCAGACCATCCAGAGCCGTTCCGCCACCGCTGCTCACGCCGGCCTCGCGGGTCACCGCAATGCTGGCTTTACCGGCGGTATCGCAGGCCGAAAGGATGATGATATCCGCATCCAGTTTCAGATCGAAAATTTCGTCAAACGCCAGAAGACCGTCTGATCCGTTGCCGCCGAAGGATGTCAGCAGCGCCGGTTTTGCCGGGCAAGACGGGCTGGGCGCGGTAACCAGACCATGGGTGGCAAAATGCAGAATACGATAATCGTTGATATCGTCATTCGACAATACGGCGCTGTCGGTAAAGGCCGCGCCGGTCAGCAGTTCGGAATTTGCTGCGCCGATCAAGGTTCTGGCTTCCATCAGCTCCCGATCGGATATCGGGTTGTTCCACTGGCTTAGCGGCCATTGGCAATGGGTGCCGGAATTTTGCTCGCCGCCGCGGATGGCAGCCATTTTTGTATTGGCCACTACCGGCTCGTTTCTGCCCATACCCAGATATTGACGCGTGGCTCTGGATTGCGGTGCCTTGCGGGCATCGGCAAACGATCGCGGGGACACGGCGGTGCTGATATCCAGATCTTTGCCGAGCCACTGGACATCGCCAAAATCAAAG
>JBALUX010000236.1:0-2575 GCA_036963725.1 Parasphingorhabdus sp.
GCCACCGAGTGATTCGTTTAACATTGCCGCGAAATCATCGCGGGTTGGAAATGCCGTTGAGGCCATATGGTATAATCCTTGGTATTCGTTTTTTCGGGCCAAGCGGTTGGTTCCGCTGGTCTTGGACCAAAATTGCCACGACCACCCCATGTGATCGCCGCATCCGTCAGAAAACTGCCAATATTGGTGTATGCGAGGCTAAGTGCAAATGCCAAAAGCTGCGCTAAAGTCAGGCCGGTTATTTCCTAGCCCGTCTTGCACATCATTTGTCTGCTATGCCGGATCTTTATCCTGCCGGCCGCTTGTCTTCGCATTCACCATGGCAATTGCCTGCTGAACGGCGGCGTCTATAGTCAAATTGGTGGTATCAAGCAAGTCTGCATCTTCCGCTGGCTTGAGCGGTGCCGTGCTGCGATTTTTGTCGCGTTCGTCCCGTTTCAATATGTCGGCCAATATATCATCGAAATTGGCCGGCTCGCCGCGACGCTTCATTTCCTCGAACCGCCGCACCGCGCGCGCCTCGGATGATGCTGTCACAAACAGTTTTACGTCGGCATCCGGCGCTATGACCGTACCAATATCGCGGCCGTCCAGAACAGCACCCGCAGGCTGATAGGCAAAGTCCTTTTGTCTTTTGTCCAGCGCGCGCCTGACTTCCGGATGGACCGAAACCCGGCTGGCCAGCCCGCCGACTGTTTCGCTGCGCAGACCCGGATTGTCGAGCAAATCGCCGTCAAACACACAGGCTGCCAGCGCGTCGACCGCGTTATCGGCATTGCCGCCCTGTTCCCGGAGCGTCCAGCCAACCGCGCGATAAAGCAGGCCGGTATCGAGAAAGGGCAGGGCGAAATGTTTCGCCAGTCGCTTGGAGATCGTGCCTTTGCCGGAGGCGGTCGGGCCGTCGACGGCGATGATCATGAGCCTGAACTCGCACGGTTCCGATAGGCCTTCCAGAGACCGCCTACAGCAATGGAAATCCAGACCATTTCCAGCAGAAATGATGCCAGATTGAAATATACCATGAGAGAGACGGTGAGCAAAAGGGCGCCCAGCAGGTTGGCGCCGTTATAGATAAACGGGTTCACCGTGTCCGCATAGACATTGTAACCATAGGCAAATACGACAAGAACGCTGCCCGTAATGCCGATTGCATTGGCAGTAAATCCGTCGATCATCAGGAGGCAAGCGTCGTCATGAGGTCTTGGAACCCGGGAAAACTGGTTTGCACCGGTGTGACATCGTCAATCGCGAGGCCGGATTTTGTAACCATACCGGCAACGGCGAAGCTCATCGCGATACGGTGATCCAGCGCCGTTTCGATTTCCGGCCTGGTTTTTCCGCCGGGCAGCGGTTTGCCGCCGCTGCCTTGGATTACCAAGCCATCGTCCTTTTCCGTGAGCTTGACGCCGAGCAGCTCAAGACCCTTCGCCATTTGAGCAAGCCGGTCGGATTCCTTGACCCGCAATTCGTGCAGGCCACGGGTTGTGGTTTCGCCGCTGGCCATTGCAGCGGCAATGAACAGGACAGGAAATTCGTCGATCATGCTCGGCGCAATATTGGCGGGCACGTCGATGCCGGTGAGCGCGCTATATTTGACGTGGATGTCGGCGACCGGTTCGCCGCCGACGGTACGCTGTTTCTTGAAACGGATGTCGCCACCCATATCCTGCAGCACTTCAAACAGCCCGGCGCGGGTCGGATTGATGCCGACATTCTCGATGATGATATCCGACCCGGGGATGATCAGGGCGGCAACCACCATGAAGGCAGCGGAGGATGGATCGCCCGGCACCTTGATCTTTTGCGGCTGCAGTTCCGCTTCGCCGGTCAGCGAGATGACGCGGCAGCCTTCGGCGTCTGTTTCCACCCTGATGTCCGCGCCAAAGCCCTTGAGCATCGTTTCGCTATGATCGCGGGTGAGCACGGGTTCGATAACACGGGTGATGCCGGGCGTGTTGAGACCGGCCAGAAGAATTGCCGATTTTACCTGGGCAGACGCGACCGGCAGGCGATATTCAACCGGGATTGCAGGACACAGGCCTCTTACCGTCAGCGGCAGGCAGGATTTATGGTCGGAAGTCTCGCGCGCCTGGATATCTGCGCCCATTTCCGAGAGCGGGTCGATCACCCGGCCCATCGGCCGTCTCGACAGGCTTGCATCGCCGATGAAGGTTGCGCTGATCCCGTGAGAGGCAATCAGGCCCATCAGCAATCGTGTCGATGTGCCGCTATTGCCCATTTCGAGCGCGTTGCCGGGCTGCATCAGGCCGCCTACACCAACACCATGAACGGTCCAGACATCATCCTTCTTTTCGATTCTGGCACCCATGGCACGCAGGGCCGCGGCGGTGGCGAGGACATCCTCGCCTTCGAGCAGACCGGTGATCTTGCTTTTGCCAACCGCGAGCGCCGATAAAATCAGCGCGCGATGCGAAATGGATTTGTCTCCGGGAACAGAAATTTTACCGGAAAGCGGGCCAGACGGTTTGAACGTTACTGGCTGTGGAGAGTTGCTGGTCATGTCAGAGCTTTATTAGCGGAACGCACCAATGATTCGTGCAGGAATATCAAACGG
>JBALUX010000237.1:0-2549 GCA_036963725.1 Parasphingorhabdus sp.
ATCAGCCGAATGTTCAGGCGGTGCAGAGTTTCAGCGATCAGGTCATGCCGAAGATTCTCGCGCGCTTTCCTGATGCGCGTTTTGCGATCGTCGGGCGAGCGCCGGCTGACAAGGTGACCCAACTCGATGGCCAGAATGGCACCGTTGTGATCGGTGCCGTTGACGATATTCGCAACTGGATCATGGCTGCCGATGTTGTCGTCGCGCCGCTGAGGATTGCTCGCGGTATCCAGAACAAGGTGCTCGAGGCGATGGCGATGGGCAAGCCGGTGGTTGCATCCCAGTGCGCCGCCGAGGGGATAGATGCGATTAATGGCGAGCATTTTCTGATTGCGCAATCTGTCGACGAAGAGGCGCAACTGGTGTGCGAATTGCTGCAGGATACTGAGCGGGCCCAGCGGCTGGGCGAGCAGGCGAAACAACTTATTCACGCGCAATATTCATGGGCAACACAGCTTGCCGAGCTTCCAGCCTTGTGTGGATTTTCTGAGCCTGCGGTTGCGGAGGTCGCAGCATGACGAGCGCAACTGCCGATCATATCCAGAGCAACAAACAGCCTGCTATTCCTGCATCGCTTTGGTCGACGCAGCTGAAATTGCTGGCGCTTGCCAGCCTGGCGATATTGGCGATTTTCTGGCGTGATGGCGCGGACATGGTGCGGACATGGTGGTCTGTCTCCACCTATAATCACTGTCTGCTGATTGTACCGATCCTCTACTGGCTGGTGCAACAGCGTAGAGAAGAACTGGCCAAGCTCACGCCGGAAATCTGGTGGCCGGGGTTGTTCTGGACGGGCGCTGCTGCCTTCGGCTGGTTGCTGGGTGAGGCTGCCGGCGTTTCCTTTGCGCGCCATCTCGGTCTGCTGATGATGCTGCAGGGCGCGGTGATCACCTTGCTCGGTCCGACTGTCGCACGCGGTTTGATATTCCCGCTGGGCTTCAGCTTTTTCCTTGTCCCGTTCGGCGAGGAATTTGTGCCCTTTCTGCAAATGGTGACCGCCAAATTGTCGATGGTGTTTCTCGGCTGGGCCGATATCCCGGCCTTTATCGACGGCATATTCATTTCCACACCGACCGCCTATTTCGAAGTGGCCGAGGCCTGTTCCGGCATCAAGTTTCTGATCGCGATGTTCGCTTATGGCGCGCTGGTCAGCAATGTCTGTTTCCAGAGCTGGAACCGCCGGATATTGTTCATGATCGCTGCGGTCATCGTGCCGATCCTTGCCAATGGAGTCCGCGCCTTTGGCACCATCTATATCGCCCATCATACATCGCTCGATTTCGCGGTCGGCTTCGATCATATTTTCTATGGCTGGTTCTTTTTCGCTTTCGTTCTGGTCTTGCTCATGGCGATCGGCTGGCCCTTTTACGATCGCAAGATCGACGATCCGATGATTGATGGAGACGCTTTGGCTCGTCGGCAGTCTGTCCCGTCTGGCAGTCAGCATCCGGTGAAGATCATGGCCGCGATGGCGGCTATTATTCTGACGCCGGTGCTGTGGGTATCGGTTCTCGCGGCTCAGGAATCGATTGTGCCCGACAGGATCGCCCTGCCGGAAGTCGCCGGTTGGGAAAGAGTGGACTATCAGCCCCTTTACCCTTGGGAGCCACGGTTCGACGGTGCCAGTCATCAATTGCTCGGTCGCTACCGGAACCTGACGACTGATATGGAGGTCGATCTCTCCATTGCCGTTTATAACCGTCAGGAAGATGGGCGCGAGATTGTCGGCTACGGGCAGGGCGCTCATGTTCCCGAAACCGAGTGGTCGCGGAACCGGGCGCTCGAAGCGCCAGAAGGCGCGGCTGCCGTTGAGTTGATTGCACCGGGACCGGTGGTGCGCGATGTTGTTTCCTTTTACCGTATTGGCGGCAAGCTTACCGGCAGCGGATCGGTGGTGAAGCTGGAAACGCTGAAGGGCAAGCTGCTCGGCGGACCGCAGCAGGCGGTGGCAATCCTGGTGTCGTCGGAGACGAAGCGCGAGGAATCGCCCCGGATTGCGATCGATGCCTTTCTTGCTGATCTGGGACCGGTCGACAAATTGGCTGACGCGATGGCGGGGCTGCGCTAGGGCGCACCTATGTGCGGAATTGCAGGTATCTTTCATTTGGAAACGGCAAAGCCGGTCGATCCCGGTCGTCTACGCAAGATGACCGACAGTCTGACCCATCGCGGGCCGGACGGGTCCGGCATCTGGACCGCGCCGGGTGTCGGTCTCGGGCATCGCAGACTTTCGATCATCGATCTTGAGGGCGGCGCGCAGCCGATGCTGACAGCCGACGAAGCGCAGGTGCTCAGTTTCAACGGCGAGATCTATAATTTCCGCGAAGTGCGCGCGGAGCTGGAAGTGCTTGGCCACCAGTTCCAGACCAGCAGCGACAGCGAAGTCATTCTCTACGCCTGGCGGCAATGGGGCGTGGAGTGCCTGAAGCGGCTGAACGGGATGTTCGTTTTTGCGCTCTATGACCAGCGCACGCGGCAATTGTTTCTGGCCCGCGACCGGCTGGGCGTAAAGCCGTTGTTCTACGCGCGGGTTTCCGACGGCAGCATAT
>JBALUX010000238.1:0-2544 GCA_036963725.1 Parasphingorhabdus sp.
TAGCTTCCTTCAGAATGGCATTCACGCCACCGCCAAGGCCGGGGCCCTTGCGAACCGGGCTGATGCCGCGGTCGATTTCGATCCGGTCGACCAGAGCCATCGGCGCATAATGTAACGGCGGATCCATCAGATTGGGACCGCCCGACGAAAAGCGCTGGCCATTGACGCGGACCAATATCCGGTCACCAAACAGGCCGCGATACTGGACCTGGCCGGACAGGCCGCCATTGTCGATCAGGGCGGCGCCCGGTGCGCGCGCCACCAGCGAGGCTGCGTCGGGCGTGGATATTATCTCCTTGTCGCTTTCGATTTCGTCGGTGGTCGCCGCGGTGCGTTGGCCGGTAACGATAATATCGGTTAGCGGGTCGGCCTCGGCATAAGCAGGAGAGGCAATGGCGATGTTCGCCGTAAAGGCGGTTAATATTGTTCTGTTCATGATAAATCCCAAACGGCCATGTCCCACCGCGTGGGAGGGCCGGAAAAATGCAAATGGTGCGATCAACCACCAATCAAGGCGAAGATCGCGCGCTATTTCAGATGTTTTGGGAAATTGCCGGCGGCCCGGTTGCGGGCGGGATATTGATCCGGTTGCGCAGCGCAAAGCGGCGCGGTTCGGATGGTTCGTGCGTGGCGGGAGCCAATATATAGATTGCTATCTCTGGCGCGGAAGAAGCCAGTCCAAAGGACGTGCCGCCGGCAAAAGCGCAAGCGGGCGTTGAGGGCTCCTGTTCGGGGTCCGGCGCGGTCTCTTCCTGCTGACCATAGATCAGCGTCAGCAGGTCATAGTCGGGATTGTCCGGCGTGATCACCAGCTTGCTGTCGGCATGGCCGGAACAGAGTTTGATCGCAAAGCCGCTGGCGCTGTGCGTGGGCATGAAGCCTTGCGGTGCCAGCGCGCTCAGCAATATTGCGAGCAGAGCGAAAGCGTGGATCGCGGGGTTGGTCTTCAGGAACCGGCAGAGGGAGAGGTGTCGAGTCATCGCCTATGCGGGCGCTATATTGCGCGGTGAAGGCAAATGCTAGTCCCTCTTGCCCTTCTCCCGTGAAGCATGCGGATACGGCAGTTTGTCTGCTGATTATCCGCAGTTGGATGAGGGAGCTCTCTGGTCGACAGGGAGATTCATCCTTACCCAACTCAGACTAGGCAGGCAATCTGCCAATTCTGCTCAACTATTTCACTAAGTAAAGTGCAATTGCGCTTCAAAATTCGGAGTTGGTGTGTGTGCTGGAGTAAAGCTACAGTCCGCTTTTTGAGCGTTGAGAAATAGCGCGGTCAACGATTGCTTCGACTTCCGAGCAAGTCTCGCTCAGGCTAATGGTTCTCATATATCGCATTGGACCTAATTCCACGAATAGTTTTCCAAACAACTCATCTGCAAAACTGCTTGAGATAATGTTCACATCCTTGAAGCTGATATCTATCTTCTGGCCTTCATAAGAACGCACCATATTTTTGACATATTGTCTAGCTTCAGACCCAGACACCCTACTTCCGAAGGTTTTGCAAATGTCGTACGCAGTAATTTTAACGCTATCTCCGTTACCTTCGTGCATTTTTTCCAGATAGTCAAATGCAGGATCATGAGAGTGGCCATCAAATACCAAAGCGCGTTTTATCAGATCTTCGCGATCACAATCAATCTGGCAAACCAAATATGTGCCTCGGTAAGGAACTTTTTCATCGTGGATTTTAACCTCACCGTTTCGGTCCACGTAGAGAGAAGCATGAAACGAACGAATGGAGAATAGTCCGGAGGAAACCTGCGCCAATCTGCATGTTCCGTATAGACCATTGCCCTGATTGGTAGATGTGTTTCTAGTGACTCCTTCTTGGATAGCTCGTTCTAGGGCCTCACATTCGTTCTGCATTCCTAGTGATCTTGCGATGCCGATACCTGAATCCGCCACAACAATTTCCACTATGTTGGTTCTAGGTACCCGGGAGGATAGAACAAACCCTCCTATCTTGGAGTTTGAGTGCCCGATTACATTTTCAGTAATTTCACTCAGTGCCCATTCTACAGCCTTAAGTTGTGGTCGTGGCAACTCTAACGTTCTCAATGCCGAATTAAGTATCTTATCGATAGCTCGGTGTTGCTCGTCACTGTCTCTAAATCGAACTACACGCGGGTCGGTTGAGTTTCCTTTTGGTTTTGTAAAGTGTTGTGGGTCAATGTGATAGGCCAGACCAGTTTCTAAAAGCCTTTTTCGCGCACCGCCATGTTTAGGCAAAATGATCTCGAAATCTACCTTGTATTCTTGTCGATAATAAGTCGTAAGCGAAGCTAAGGGGGGTATGATCGAGGGATTAAAGCCATCGACAGATGCCATATTTATGGTCAAATCTCGATAACCTGCCTGACGGACCATCTGAAAAATCTTAGAACTAATGCCGGATAGCCCATGAAGGCTGACAGTACCGAAAAAACTCAATTCCGGGCCGAGAGCTCGGCAATCAAAGAATGGAGCGGCCATTAGGTGATCCTAAGATTCAATAATCAAACCCGCATTGGCATCAGCACATAGAGCGCCGTGCTTTTGTCA
>JBALUX010000239.1:0-2538 GCA_036963725.1 Parasphingorhabdus sp.
CGTACAAGGACGACACGTTCGAAATCGGTTTCAACTCGAAGTATCTGATGGATATTTTGAGCGAGATCGAAGGCGACACCGTCGAACTGCACCTCGCCGACGCCAGCGCACCAACCCTGATCCGCGAGAATGACAAGTCGACGGCGCTCTACGTTCTGATGCCGATGCGGGTCTAGCGCTCAACACTGAAAAAATAGTCTTCGGACAAATGATGACTCATCGCGTCTCTCTTTCCCGGTTTCTGAAAAGCAACCCCGCGGTCCATGCTTTTGCGCTGCTCGCTATGTTGGTTAGCGCGCTGGCGCCGCAAGGATTCATGCCCACCCAGACCGCCGGTGGTTTCGCGATAGAGCTTTGCTCGGGTCATCCCGATAGCAAGCTGGTGATCACGCCCGACAATCCGGATTATGAATTGCTTGCGCTGGTCTATGGGGCGCAGGATGACAATCAACCGGATGAGAACCCCGAGCCCTCATCTCCGCCCTGCGCCTTTGCTAGCGGAGCTTCCGTCGGGCTGGCTTCTGCAACTCCTACCATCAACATGACTGCGCTGGTGCCAGTCGCTCACGAGCCATCCCAACCGCGCCGCTTCGCGCTGCGCAACCGGATCAATGTCCCGCCAGCAACTGGGCCGCCTGTAACCGTCTGAACCAGAACTACCATTAGCGGTGCGTGCCCGTCAGGCGTGCGACGCGTTCAGACAATTACAGGAAATTTTCATGAAGAATCTAGCTTTTGCAGGCGCGATGATCGCGTCTTGCACCCTAATCTCTCCCGCACTTGCGCATGACGTGCGGGCCGATGACCATGCCCCCATCGGGGTATCGGCTGACCATACGCACAAGAAGGGCGAGATCATGTTCTCGCTGCGCTATATGCATATGGAAATGAGCGGCAACCAGATCGGCACCGACGGCATCAGCAATGATGCTATCGTGACCACCATTCCCAATCGCTTTGCCGGCATGCCGATGCAGCCACCAACCTTGCGGCTGGTACCCCAGTCGATGGCAAAAGACATGGTCATGCTGGGCGCCATGTATTCCCCTGCCGACTGGATCACGCTGGTCGCCATGCTGCCCTATAGCGAGCGGGAATCAAATATCACGACCTATGCGGGACCAACCGGCACCACGGTGTTGGGAGACTTCCAGACCAATCCCAAGGGCATTGGCGACATCAGTGCCGGCGCGATTTTTCCCCTGCTGGGTCAAAAACCGGCTACCAGCGACACCGGCACCGAGCTAAACCTGCGCGCCGTAGTCGGCATGCCGACCGGATCGATCGATGAAACCGGCCAGACGCTGTCTCCGATGAACATGCAGATGACCATGACCATGCCCTATGGCATGCAGAGCGGATCAGGCACCTGGGACCTGATGCCGGCACTGACGCTGAAACAATGGGCCGGAAAATGGAGTTTTGGCGCGCAATATGCCGGAACCATCCGCACCGGTACCAATGACAATGGCTATCGTCTGGGCGATGTCCATGAAGGTTCCCTATGGGCAAGCTATCTGCCTGCGCAATGGATCAGCCTGTCGGGCCGCGTCCGCGCCCAGTCAACAGGCAGAATCGATGGCTTGAACCCGAATGTCATGGGACCGGTGCAGACCGCTAACCCCGACTTTTCCGGTGGAGAAAGAGTGGACCTGCTCGGCGGGGTCAATTTTGTCGCGACTCATGGCGCGCTGGCAGGCCATCGGCTCGGCATCGAGATTGGCGCGCCGATCTATCAGAATGTCAACGGTCCTCAGATGACCGGTGACTGGATGTTGACCGTCGGTTGGCAGAAGGCATTCTAGCCTGAAAAGCCCCTCCCCCCTTTTTTTTGGGGGAGGGGTTTATTTTATTCAGCCGCTTCGAGCATTTCGACCATTTGCGGCCCGCGGATCAGGCCGCCCGGACGCTTGTCGGTCACGACGCCGCCCTTGAAGGTCACCTGCCCCGACTTGATCGTATAATCATAGCCATCAGCCTTCTGCAGCAAACGCTTGCCGCCCGCTGGCAGATCGAAAGCCAGCCATGGTTTACCAAGTTTGATCCGCTCCATATCGATCACGTTGACGTCCGCCAGATAGCCGGGCTTGAGCACGCCGCGATCGTTCAGACCATAGAGCCGTGATGTGTCCAGACATTGCCGCTTGATCGCGTTCTCGATACTGATCGTCCCGCGCTTGCGGTTCTTCACCCAATATTCGAGCATGAAGGTCGGGCTCGCCGCGTCGCAGATCGTGCCGCAATGCGCGCCGCCATCCGACAGGCTGTTCACCGTGTCATCGGCCTGTTGCAATGTTTCGAGGAAATCGAGATTGCCGTCCATATAGTTGAGCAAAGGCAGATAGATGAAACCCTTGCCATCATCGGCCATCATCAGATCATAAGCATATTCCGCACCCGATTTACCAGCGGCGGCAGCGCGCGAGGCGATGCTTTCGTCGGCTTGTGGTTCGTAGTTGAAATCCGGATCCATCTCGAACTGCATTGGCCAGCCCTGGGTGATGACCATGAACACCGGAACGATATCGACCTGCTCCG
>JBALUX010000240.1:0-2473 GCA_036963725.1 Parasphingorhabdus sp.
AGAGCGGATTGCGACGCAGATTATGCTCGTCGCTCTGGATGCTGAACCCAGTTCAGCATGACGAATTTGAGGCTTTATTATTGTGGCAAAATATAACGACACATCTCCCGAAGGCCGCTCGGTCCGTTTGCTGCGTGTTGGCGAGCAGGTTCGGCATATCCTGTCGGAACTGCTGATGCGCGGGGAAGTGCATGATCAGGTGCTGACCTCGCATAGCGTGAGTGTCACCGAAGTGCGCATGTCGCCTGATCTGCGTCATGCGACGGTGTTCGTGAAGCCATTGCTTGGCGCCAATGAAGCGGACGTGCTGAAAGCGCTGCGCACCAACACCGCATTTTTCCAGAAGGAAGTCGCGAAGCGGGTGCAGATGAAATATGCGGCGAAGTTGAAATTCCTGGCCGACGACAGCTTTGATACGGCGGAACATATCGAGAGCCTGCTGAACAATCCCAAGGTTGCGCAGGACTTGGGCGGGGACTCCTAGATTCCCCTTGTCGTCATCCTGAACTTGATTCAGGACCTCTGGAGATCCTGAAACAAGTTCAAGATGACGAGTGACAGGACAGATGGCCAAACTCTATTTCTATTATGCCTCGATGAACGCCGGCAAGTCGAGCAATCTGCTGCAGGCCGCGTTCAACTATGGCGAGCGCGGCATGAAGGTCATGCTGTGGACCGCAGCGATCGACAATCGCGCGAGCTTTGGCGCCATTGCTTCCCGGATTGGCCTGCACGCAGATGCACACCGCTTTAGCGAGGATACGGATTTATTTGCCGCGGTCAGTACCGAGCAGGATGAAGGCAAGCTGGCCTGCGTGATGATCGACGAAGCCCAGTTTCTGACCGAAGGACAAGTTTGGCAACTGGCGCGATTGGCGGATGAAGCTGGAATTCCGGTGCTCTGCTATGGCCTGCGGACGGATTTTCAGGGCAATCTATTCCCGGGATCGGCTAAGCTTCTGGGCCTTGCCGACAGTCTGGTCGAACTGAAAGCCGTGTGCGAATGCGGGCGGAAGGCGACAATGAATCTGCGCATTGATGAAGCGGGCAAAGCCATCGCTGCAGGGGCACAAACGGAAATTGGCGGCAATGAAAGCTATATCGCGCTCTGCCGGAAACATTTTCGGGAGCGGCTCAATGGCTGAACTATCTGCAACGCTGGAGCAGGATCCCGTTCGGCTCGAACCGTTGGCCGAGCACCATCTCGAGCCGTTGCGCGCCGCCTGTGCCCAAGATCAGGATATCTGGGACATCTATCCCGTTTCCATGCTCGACGAGAATTTCGATAAGGCGATCCAGGCCTTTCACGACACCACCAACTGGGTCCGTTTCGCGGTGATCAACGGTGAGACCGACAAGGTTGTGGGCATGACCAATTTTATCAATCCGGACAAGTTCGGCGTGGTGGAGATCGGCGGGACCTATATTGAACCATCTGTGCGGGGTAACGGCTTCAACGACATCATGAAGAAGCTGATGATCAATCACGCCTTTGCCCACGGCTTCACCCGCATCGAATTCCGCGTCGATACCCGCAACAAACGGTCGATGGCGGCGGTGTTGAAACTGGGTACCAGGCATGAAGGAACATTGCGCAAGAACCGGATTACCTGGACCGGCTATGTAAGGGATACGGCTGTGTTCGGGCTTCTGAAAGAGGAGTGGGCCTCTTGAAGCCACATGGCTGGATCATATTGGATAAACCGCTGGAACTCGGTTCGACGCAAGCGGTCGGGGCGGTTAAGCGGAATTTGCGCGAGGCCGGCTTGCTCGGCAAGGGCAAGAACAAGCTGAAGGTCGGGCATGGCGGGACGCTGGATCCGCTGGCGACCGGGGTTTTGCCGATTGCGATCGGCGAAGCGACGAAGCTGTGCGGGCGGATGCTTGATGCTACGAAAATTTACGAATTTACGATCGGTTTCGGTACGGAGACCGAGACGCTGGATGTCGAAGGGGCTGTGACCGATACGTCCGACCACCGGCCTTCTCTGGCTGACATTGAAGCGGTCTTGCCGCAATTCATCGGGCCAATCGAACAGATACCGCCGAAATATTCGGCGCTGAAGATCGATGGCAAGCGGGCTTATGATCTGGCGCGGGCAGGGGTTGAAGTGGAGATGAAGCTTAGGGGGGTGACGATATATTCCCTGACAATTCGTCATCCTGAACTTGTTTCACGATCTCCGGAGGTCCTGAATCAAGTTCAGGATGACGAGCCACTGGCAGAAATCACCCTCACGGCCACGGTCTCCAAAGGCACCTACATCCGCTCGCTAGCCCGCGATATTGCGCGGGCGCTCGGCACCGTCGGTCATGTCACCATGTTGCGCCGGACAAAGGCCGGTCCCTTCACCCTGAAACAGGCGATTTCGCTGGACAAACTCAACGAAATTGGTAAGGGCGCGGACATTACAGACTATCTTTTGCCGCTTGAGGCAGGGCTGGACGACATCCCGGCTTATGACCTCACTCC
>JBALUX010000241.1:0-2427 GCA_036963725.1 Parasphingorhabdus sp.
GCTCAGGTTTTTCGCGAGGCTGCGGACCGTATCGCTTCCAGTCTTCTCACCGGCATCAAGGTCCAGCGCGGCGGTCTCGATGCAATTTCGAAACCAAAGGAGAAACAGTCATGTTGATGGATTTTCAAATGGAAGGCGGACAGGCGATTACCGCTGAAATAACCGCCGAAATGCAGGACCTGTCCGAACGATATCGCGCGCCGTCGCATGAGAGCCGCAATTTCGAATTGCCCGCTTCGGTGTGGGTGACGATGTTTGCTTCCTATGCCGTATTTTTTACGGCCCTGTTCGTCGCCACCGGCCACGGCACCGCTGCGATATTCGCGCTGGTGATCAGCATCGCCTATACAGTCATGTATTTCGGCACCGCAGCGGTCCTGAACAATGTCAGCGCAGCCGAACGGCAATCACTGCCTCCGGCTCACTCCACCGGCGGGATCGAAACGCAGACCGGATGGATGGATTATACAGCGGCTTATGCCCAGATTTTGACCGTGCCGATATTGCTGGCAGTCTTTGCCTGCGCCTTTGCCGTCATCCGGGTTCTGGTCTGATGCCCGGCGCATCCGAGCCAGCCGCTCCTTATGGCGCTTCGCCGATATTCGACGAGAACAGCCTGCCGGACAAATTGCGCAACGAGCACAGCACCAAGGACGGCACCTGGGGCCTGCTGCGCGTGCTGGAAGGCGAGGTCGAGCTGGTCTTCATCGATCCGCCATCACAGCTGCTGGTCACCGTCGACAATCCCGCACCGATCCCGCCGCAAGCGCCGCATTATGTGAAACTGACTGGCCCGATGAAGATGCAGGTGGAATTCTACCGCGAGCACCCATTGCTGGACACAATTGGCAACGAAAAATGATCAGCCGCCGTCCTGCGCGTCGGCGCGCTTGATCTGCTTGTGATCGTCTTCGATCAGGCCGCGCTTCCAGTAGCTGGAAATATACAGACGATCCGGGCCGAAACCCTGCTCGACGCGCAGATATTCACGCAACAGCTTCATCGCCTCGAATTCGCAGGCGACCCAGGCATAGGCTAATTCGCCGACCGCAGGCAGATCACGCGCCGCGTCGGCCAGAAGAGCAGGGTTGGCGCCTAGGTCGGCGTCCACCAGCCAGTGGATTGTCACGCCTTCCGGCTTGCTCAGCTCCTGCTTGTCCGCCTCATCCCGGACGAGGATGATCGCATCTCCGGTCGCCTCATCGGGCAGGGCTTCCAGATTGACCGAAATCGCCGGCAGAGCGGTCATGTCACCGGCCAGCAGAAACGGGCCGGTTCCCGCAGGCAGTGGCTTGGCATCGCCCGGACCACCAAGCTTGATCATATCACCGGCCTGTGCGTTGATTGCCCAGCTTGTCGCAGGCCCGGAGTCTTCATCCGACCCGTGCAGGGCGAAATCGACATCTATCGTGCTCTCCGACTGGCTTCGGATTGTATAGGTCCGCACCAACGGCCGGCCGCCTTCGGCTCCGGGCAACATCAGTTTGACGTAGCCGCCGCTCTGACCCGTGGGAAAACCGGCAAGGCCGTCTCCGCCCAGCGTAATCCGGTGCATATTGGGGGTGACGCGCGTGCTTTCGATCACTGTCAAATTTCGTGGTTCTGGTCGTGCCATGGTTATTTCCGTTCGTTTTAATCTTGTGGTTGTTCGTTTCTACCCGCGGCGAGGGGGCGCCATGGGCTTGTGGTTTCAATGGCTCGCTGCAGCCAATATCTTGCATCGGTCAGTTGCCATCATATCTCGGAGGGTTTCGCAAACAGGCTGCTCCAATATTCTTTTGCCCGCCGCTTGCCGAGATATTCCAATATCGTCAGGGCCGGGATCAGCAATTGCAGGATGATAGCGCCGAATAGCACGCCAAAGCCGAGGCTGGCCGACATCGGGATAAGGAACTGTGCCTGCAGGCTGGTTTCAAAGGTGATCGGAGCGACGCCGAGGAAAGTCGTCAGCGACGTCAGCATGATCGGCCGGAAGCGCGATTTGGCCGCGCTGATGATCGCGTCTTCAATCGTCATGCCATCGCGCAGATTTTCGTTGATAAAGTCGATCAGGATCAGTGATCCGTTCACGATCACACCGGACAGGGCGATCATCCCGAACATGCTGAGTACGCCGAGCGGGAGGCCGAGGATCAGGTGACCGATCAGCGCGCCAATGATGCCGAAGGGGATCACCGCCATGATGATCAGCGGCTGCATATAGGAGCGGAACGGTATCGCCAGCAGGGCATAGATCATCAGCAAGGCCGCGACAAAGGCGATGCCCAGATCACCGAAGGAATCCTCCTGTTCCTGCTGTTCGCCGCCGAAGCTGTAGAGCAGTTGCGGATAGTCCGCTTGCAGCTCGGGCATGATCTTGTCAGTCAGTTCCTTTGCAATTTCCTGACTGGTCACGATATTCGTGTCGATATCGGCGGTAACCGTCGT
>JBALUX010000242.1:0-2365 GCA_036963725.1 Parasphingorhabdus sp.
GCCGAGCCGCTGACTTTCGTCTGGCCCTTTGTCCCGGTGCCCTGCTTTGATCCGCTCTCTATTCTGCGCTGCTTCCAGTCGCTCTTCCAGCGACGAAACCCGCACATCCTCTTCGAGTGGATCCCGATCAGATTCGCTTGCTGCCATTATCGCCCCTTTAAAAGCCCCGAAGAGCGCCAAAAAGAGCCACAAACAACAGCAGGCCGACCCGCCAAGGCGCGGTCCGTTTAGGAAAGCAGCGAGCCCAAGTCAACAGCAATGCTGCGACGCGGAAAATCGGACGTTTGCCAGGCCGGATATTCGGCTAAAACGGGTCTGAAAACACTGCACAGCCGGTCATACCAACCAATAATATAGCGCTGCATAATTTCGAACAGGGGCCGCTCCGGACAAACCCTCAGTCTCGGTTTTTTCAAAGATGGTGCCCCAATATCATCTCTGCCGCCTTTTCGGCAATCATGATCGTAGGCGCGTTGGTATTGCCGGATGAAATACGCGGCATAATCGAAGCGTCCGCGACATAAAGTCCCTCTAACCCATGCACACGCAGTTCGCTGTCGACTACCGCCATCTCGTCTGACCCCATTTTGCAAGTTCCGCAGCCATGATACATGGAATTCCCGGCAAACTTTACGAACTGGGAGATCTCTTCATCGCTGTTCACATCCGGGCCGGGAGCTAATTCGGCCTCGACAAACGGGGCCATTGCCGCCTGGGACATGATCTCGCGTCCGAATTTGACGGCATCGACATAAACCCTCCGATCCTCTTCTTCGCTTAAAAAGGCAGGATTGATAGAAGGTGCCACATGGCTATCCTTGCTTTGAATGTGCGTACTTCCCCGGCTTTCGGGTCGCATTTGAGTCATGATGAAGGTAAAGCCTGGTTGATTCTCCATCTTGTTTTTCTTGGCCTTTTCCGGATCGGTTTCGGCAGAAAAAGGAAAGAAGTGGATCTGGATATCACAGCGGTCAAGCTCCTCACGGGATTTGAAATAGCCCTGAATGTGGAAACCGCTGTTGGACAATATCCCTTTGCGGCGCAGCGCATATTTAGCCAGTTCCTTGACCAGCGGAAAGCCGCGCCCCTGTTCGTTCATCGAAACTGGCTGACTGGCACGGTAGAGGAAGGGAACCATATAATGTTCCTGCAGATTTTCACCCACACCGGGCAAATCGTGCGCAAGCGCCACGCCATTTGTTTTCAAGATATCAGGATTTCCGATGCCCGAAAGTTCAAGCAATTGCGGACTGGCAATCGCACCGGCAGATAAGATCACCGCATTCCTGCAATGGGCTTCTCGATCCATGCCATGCCGGACATATCTCACACCAGTGGCCCGTTTGTTCTCCAGCATGATTTCGCTCACCGAAGCCTTCGTCACAACGGTCAGATTGGACCGCCGCCGTGCCGCTTTCAGAAAGGTTCGCGCGGCGTTGCTTCTTTTGCCCTTTTCGGTGTTGATCTGGAAATAGGAGATGCCCTCCTGCACTCCACGATTGACGTCTTCGGCCAGTGGCATGCCCGCCTGCTGCCCGGCTTCGAGAAAGGCTTCGCTGAGCAGGTTTTTATCCGACATGTCCGCCAGATGCTCAACATGCAGCGGACCCGTTGTTCCGTGCCATTGATCCGGACCGCGCGCGTTGTTCTCCGACCTCATGAAATAGGGCAACACCTCCGACCAGCGCCAGCCGGCATTGCCAGCAGCCGCCCAGTCATCATAGTCACGCGCCTGCCCGCGAACATAAAGCATGCCGTTCAGCGCTCCGCTGCCGCCGATGACCTTGCCGCGTGGATAGGCAAAGCTCCGCCCACCGCTATTCTCACTTTTTTCAGTCTGATAGGGCCAGAGCAAATTGCTGTTCTCCAGGGAATAGGCATAGGCTCCCGGCACACCGATTGACCAATAATTGTCATCGCCGCCAGCCTCTAGCAACAGCACTTTATTTTTTGGATCGTTGGAAAGCCGATTGGCAAGAACACAGCCTGCGGACCCCGCGCCCACTATGATATAGTCAAAGTCGCTGACGGCCATTCCGATGCTTTCCTTATTTCGATCGACGGAAAGACTAGCGCGGTCATCAGTTCAAAATACTGGCATTAATAGCAGCTTCCGTTCCCGATGCGCGGAGGCCCGCCAACATGCTCTCGGAATAAAAAAGGCGCACCGAAACGAGCGGTACGCCTTCCAAATCTATCTAGCTAAGGGCAGTTCAGGGGCAGCGCGAATCCCGTACCGGGTCCGAACTGTCCCGTGTGTTCCAGGTGCCGGCCGGCGTCTGGTATTTTTCACCTGCCGAGGTCCGCATGATCAGATTGCAGCCCGAGGTGAAGGCAAATTGCTCGACCGTCGAATTGGTTTCCT
>JBALUX010000243.1:0-2351 GCA_036963725.1 Parasphingorhabdus sp.
GAATATCGAAAGCGCCGCTGCTTTTGCATTTCGGTTAAGCGTATCGCCGCTATCCTCATCAACGATCCGCGTGGCTTCAAGGGCCGCCTCGAGATTCTTGTGAATAATCGCCCAAGCCCCGGCATAACTATCGTAAACCGATATTTGTTCCTTGGTCAGTTCATGTTCGAGAAGCTCATATTCAACGCCCGCGAAGGACAAGGCGCGGGCCAGATAGAGACCTTGGGATTTAAGGTCGCGCACGACCAGTTCCATCGCAGAAATACCGCCCGCTCGGATATCGGTGAGGAACGTGTCATAATTGGGAAAGGCGGTTTCCGGTCCCCACAATCCAAGACGCGCCGCATAACCAAGGTTGGCAATATCAGATGCGCCGGTTGCTGATGCATATAATACTCGCGCGCTGGGCAGAAGATTTTGAAGACGCAGACCTGCAATGCCCTGTTCGGATCCTTTGACTTTGCCGCGGCTTCCCGTTCCCCCCAGCGCACCCGCCATCGCATGAGCTTCATCAAAGGCTATGACGCCATCAAATTCCTGCCCTGCCCATTCCAATATTTGAGCAAGTCTAGTCGTATCCATCCTGCCCGAGCGCAGCGTTGGATAGGTGACAAATAAAATCCCGCCTGACATTGAAATCGGCCTTCCCAGCTTCCAGCTCGAAAGCGACTGGATATCAAGCGGCAAGCCGCCGAGCGCGGACCAGTCCCGGCGGGCGTCCTCAAGCAAGGTCTCGTTTTTGGTAATCCAGATATGACGGCAATGACCCTGCAGCCACCGGTCCATGATGACACTAGCAATCTCTCGGCCCTTCCCCGCGCCAGTTCCATCACCTAGGAAGAAGCCAGTCCGATAACAGAAACCCTCTTCGGACGGTTCCAGCCCAGAGCCTTTGTTGATTGGCCTGTAAGTACCGGGCAAATCGCGGGCGAAGGCGTTTACTGCATAAATAAGCGTTTCGCATTGTGCATCGGAAAGAAGCTGTTTCTCCCGCCAGTCTGCCGGAACCAATGGCTGGTGCTGCGGGACTGGCGCAGCAACAGACCCCATCGCTACCGATTCCACCAGTGGGGTCGGGTGAACGGGAGCATTGGCGATTGATATCCGGCTTGGCCGATAGGCTAGATAAATGCCTTTTTGCTCCGGTGTTGGTGCCGCATCGCCGAGAACTTCAAAGATGAGTTTTTCGGATATTTGCGAGTCTGGAGAGGATTTGGAAACTGGCGCGACAGGGCGTTTCGAACGATCGTTCGATACCAGCGCGAATGGCTTTGCATTGGACCTGGAAGTTTGCGCCGTTGGTTTGGAGGTAGCGCGAGCGGGCAAAGCACAGCAGGCTCTGTACAAACCCTCAAAATCAGCGATGTCGATTGGTGTTACGCATTGCTCGGAAACAAATTTATCGAAGACCACCAGGCGCACGGTGATGCCGGTTCCCCGGCGGGCGAAAGATCGCATGATGCGCGCATCCAAACGCAGAGCGCAGGGAGCAGGATCGTTTTTAGCAAATATGGTCGCGTCAAAGCCTTCGGGCATGATCGCGACAAGCCGTCCGCCTGGCGCCAGACGCCGCCAGGCAGAGCGCAAGTGCCGCAGGGCTGAGCGGTAGTCTTTGCCCCGTTCTGCGCTACGGGCAAATGGCGGGTTCATTATGACAAGATTTGGATTGTGGCGCGGTGGAAGCAGTTCGTCGATCAGCTCGCCATCGTGTGAGGAGAGCGGAGCGCCCGGAAACAGCTCGTTTAGACACGCACCGCGCAGGCCGTCGATCTCATTGAGGATTAGCTTCGCGCCAACAAGATGCGGCCAGATGGCGAGAATTCCCGTTCCCGCGGATGGCTCGAGTACGATATCTTCGGGCTTTGTGCCCGCTGCCAAAGCCATAGCCCAGGCAAGCCGGGCGGGGGTCGAAAACTGCTGGAGGGCAATCTGGTCATCATGCCGGTTATGTTGTGGCGGAAGAACTTGCTCCAGAGTTGCGAAGCATCTGTCGGCTTCAGCAAAATCGGAATGGAGTGAAATACCGGAATGATCACGAAGCCACATCAGTTCGGCCAGCTCGATAGCGCAGCCGGACATTTTTACCGACCAACCATCTGTCGCGTCGCTGCTTCCGGTGAAGGTCTTGAATATGGCATTAATGTCTTTTCGTGTGACTTGGGAACTTGTCTCTAGACGACCTGCTATTTCGTGAGCGGCTTTGATTATTATTTCGCTGGCCAGATCCTGTGTATCGTCAAGTTGCAACTGTGCGTTTTGTAGAGTCATGATGGTTTTCCTCCGTTAGGCACGGACAGACCTCAGACGGCCTTCTCGTGCACAAACAGCGAAAAGCCCCCTTTCCTCTGGAT
>JBALUX010000244.1:0-2253 GCA_036963725.1 Parasphingorhabdus sp.
GGCTTTTGCCGCAACCCGGCCCGAGAGGGTATTTTTATGCGTTTTACCTCTAAATGGCTATCTCGATAAATTGCAGACTACGTTACGGCATCATCGGTTTGCGCATCGACAACCATTATCAAACCGTCGCTTTGGAAATTTTTGGTGTGGCATATCCATCGGACGGCGTGCGGTCGGAGCCGGTTAATGATTATTTATGGGCGGCATGTTATCAACCGGATCGATATAAATCGGGGGTGTGGATGACGCATGTGAAATTCTGTTCGTTGGCTGTGATGCTATTGAGCCTCGTCGGTGCCCATCCGGCTTGGGCGCAGGAAGCTGGGGAGAGCGAGAGTGGCTCGCGCTTCACCCTTTCCGCAAATGCCGCGATCGTCTCGGATTATCGCTTCCGCGGCATCAGCCTTTCCGATCGCAATCCAGCCATCCAGGGCGGGATCGATGCCAGCATGGACAATGGCCTGTTCGTCGGGACTTGGGCGTCCAGCGTTGCCGACACTGGCGGCTCCAATGTCGAAGTCGATCTCTACGCCGGCTATGGCGGATCGGCGGCCGGGCTGGATTATACGGTGACAGTTTTGGGATATGTCTATCCCGGAGGAAACGGCGTCAATTATTATGAAGTCAGCGCCGGTGTGCAAAAAACGCTGGGCCCGGCATCGCTGGGTGTCGATGTTGCTTATGTTCCCGACCAGACGAACTTCCCCGGAGACAATGTCTATGTTTCTGGCACCGCCGGATTGGCTATTCCGGCGACGCCATTTTCCGCCACCGCGCGCATTGGCCGCGAGACCAGCGATTTCATCAGCAAATGGGATTGGGAAGCAGGTATTTCATACGCGTCCGGAAATTTCAGCAGTTCGCTGTCCTATGTCGACAGCGACTATGGCGCTGTGAGTGAAGCTGGCAGACTTGGCCGCAGCGGTGTAGTAGCGTCTGTCGCGATGACTTTCTAAAGGATGGGTTGAACATGCTGCGTCTTTTTCTTTCGGTCGACATGGTTGGTTCGACCCAGTTCAAGTCAAAATTCAGCGGTCGCGGCAGCGATGGCTGGCTCGATATCTTCCACACATTTTTTACTCATTTCCCGCTTATGCTCGCCGGACAACTGGGTTTCGAGTTTCTCGACCAGGAAGAGACGCCAGCGGTGGATGTCTGGAAGATGATGGGCGATGAAGTGATCTTCATGGCTGAGCCGTCGAGCGCTGAGGAACTGGCCTCTATTCTCCAGACCTTGCTCCGCACCATGAAGCTCTATGAACAGCAGCATTATACAAAATTGCCGCTTCGTCTCAAAGGCACCGCCTGGCTAGCGGAGTTTGGCGAGCATAATATCGAACTGGATATTCCCGAGCTTTCGTCGAGCGACAGCGCTCCGCATGTGGATTTTATCGGCCCCGATCTCGACCTCGGTTTCAGACTTTCGAAATTTGCACGGCCCGCCAGTCTGGTGCTCTCGCTCGATCTCGTCGAGCTATTGCTGAGCGCCGAGAACAAGTCCTCGGTCGCACTCTATCTGGTGGGAAGCGAGGAGCTGAAGGGCGTCCTGTTCGGCCGACCTTATCCCATCATCTGGATGGCGGATGCGGAAGCCGGTTTCGACTTCCTTCCGTGGGAAATCGAGTCTTGTTCGATGACGGCGGCGGTGACCGATGCCTCTCCTACCGACGATGCCACGCTGCGCCGCGCAATCGACGATATGCGGTTATATTTGAGCAAGATGCACGGGATCGAACGAGGGCCTTTTCAGGTCGGCTAACATTAGTCCCGGTTAAACTCCGGAAAGCGACGTCCCTTCGTAACAGACGACAAGGATCGCAATATCATCCGATTGCGGCACTGCACCGACAAAGCCGCGAACACTGTCAGCCAGGTCTTCGGCTATAAATCGCGCCGAGAATTCGGATCGCGCGATAGCAAGTGCGGTTTCGATCCGGTCGGTGGTAAACAACATGTCGTCGGCGTCCGTCGCTTCCGAGACACCGTCGGTGAACAGGACCAGCGCATCACCCGGGCTGAGCGGGAAACGGTCGGTCTTGAACGGAACATCGCCAAATACGCCTAGGGCAATGCCTTGATGTTTGACTAGCCTGTCAACCGAGCCATCGGCCCGGACGATGAAAGGCGCTTCATGGCCACCATCGCTATATTCCACTGTCCCATCGCGCAGGTCGAGGATGCAGGCGAAAACGGTTACGAACATTTCTGCAGCATTCTCGCGCGAAAGTTCGGTGTTTACCTTCTCGATGATTT
>JBALUX010000245.1:0-2225 GCA_036963725.1 Parasphingorhabdus sp.
GGGAAATTCAGAGAGCAGAATGATATCCCGGGGGTGCATAAAATTCGGTAAATTCTGTTTTAAATATTTTGCCAGCTGCTCCGCGACGGCGGAAGTTTCCGGTCCCAGCTCAACCGGTCGGGCAAATAACCGGATCGCATGGCCCAGTCGCTCGTCCGGGACACCAAGCGCTACCGCTTCCGCTATCATCCCTGATTCGACCGCGATTTCCTCGATCTCGGTCGGGCTGATCCGGTTCCCCGAACTTTTAATCATCGCATCGTCCCGGCCAACAAAATAGAGCAGGCCGTCATCACCGCGTTTGACCGTATCGCCGGAATAAACCGCCAGGCCGCTATATTTCGAAACTTCGGGCGCATTTTTGAACCTTTGCGCAGTCCGCTCGGGATCATTCCAATAACCTTGGGCGACCAGTGGTCCGCAATGGACGAGTTCCCCGGACTGGTCGGGCGCGGCAACTTTGCCAACTTCGTCGAGCACGAGAATTTCCGCAAACGGAATGGCAGTACCCATGCTGGTCGGATTGTCGTCGATCAGAGCAGGATCGAGGAAGGTTGACCGGAAAGCTTCAGTCAGCCCGTACATCGCATAGATATCGGTGCCGGAACCAAAGATGCCCCGCAGTTGTTTGACCAAAGTCGGAGTCAGCGCACCACCGCTATTGGTTAGCCGTCGCATCGAAGCGACCGCTTCTTCAGGCCAGTCATGTTCGACCAGTTGCACCCAAAGCGGCGGCACAGCGGCCAAGGTAGTGATCTGTTCGCGCGCGCATGCCTTCATGACGTCACGGGGAGTCAGATAGTCCAGCGGCACCGCGCATCCGCCTGCGGCCCAGGTCGAGAGCAACTGGTTCTGGCCATAGTCAAAGCTGAGCGGCAACACGCATATCGTGCGATCATCAGCAGAAAGCTCCAGATATTCAGCGACACTGAGCGCTCCCAGCGTCAAATTGGCGTGACTGAGCATCACCCCTTTTGGGCGTCCGGTGGATCCGCTGGTGTACAATATCGCAGCCAGATCATTGATATCGGTCGTTGCCGCGCTCGGCGCCATTGGATCCGCAATCGCCTCCAGGGCAGCCTCTACGAATTTGTCCTCGAACAGGCGGCAATCTTCGTCGCTATTGTCTTCCAGCGTTTTGAGGCGGCCGGCGTTGCTAATCAACATCTTGGCACCACTATCTGAGACGATATGAACAACCTGAGCTGATTTTAGCAAAGGATTGACCGGCACATGGACCAGGCCGGCGCGCGCGGCTGCCAGCGGCATGATACAAGCCAGCTCGGTTTTGGACAGCCATGTCGCCACCCTATCCCCCTTGGCCAAGCCCTGCCCTTGCAGCCATGCCGCCAGCACGCCGACACGATGATTTAACATCTTGTAGCTAAGAGACCCCGAACGCGTCACGAGGGCGCTTGCATCCGGATCCTTGCCTATCGCGAGATGGTCAAGCGGGAATGCGGCGGTTTCGAGAGCAATGTTCAATTTTTGACCTATGGGAAAAAGAGCAGATTTGTGACAGATACGACCTTAACCATGACCAGCGAATATCATAGCAATTTTCAATCCGTGCAAGCCATTGCCGGAGAAAAACTGGGGCGAACGGTCCAGAAGTCTCTGTTCGACCGGATCGACTGGCTGAAACCGCTGCACGAACTGTGTCTGCCGGACAAGTCCCCGTTGATCGTGCATAGCAAGGAAGGCGAAGCCGAAGCGTGGATGTTCCTGATGAAAACCGGCCTCGGCCGCCATGCTGCTCTGGCCAACTGGTATAATTTCACCTTTCGCCCGATATTCCTTGGCGATTATGACGAAGTGACCAAATTGGCATTGCTCGCGAAACTCGCAAAACAGCTCAAATCCAGCTCTCATCATATTGAAATCACACCGGTTCCCGACGAAGATTCTGCTGCCAGCCTAACCGAACGTGCGTTCGAGCAAGCCGGCTGGGTGGTTTTCCGGTCGAAGGCGGATGACAATCATATATTGAACGTCAAAGGCCGCACCTTCGACCAATATTGGGCTGATCGCCCCGGTCAGCTGCGCAACACGGTGCGACGCAAGGCAAAGAAAAATCTGGTGTCGGTCCGGATTGAAACGCAATTTTCCGACGAAGACTGGAATGATTATGTCTCGGTCTACGAACGCAGCTGGAAACCGGAAGAAGGCAATCCGGATTTTCTGAGAAAACTGGCCAGGCACGAAGCGGCCGCCGGCTGCATGCG
>JBALUX010000246.1:0-2208 GCA_036963725.1 Parasphingorhabdus sp.
GGAAAAATACGGCGACCGGCAGGTCGCCCAGATCATCACCTTCGGAAAACTGAAAGCGCGCGCCGTGCTGCGCGACGTTGGCCGGGTGCTGCAAATGCCTTACGGGCAAGTCGACCGGCTGACCAAATTGATACCCAATCATCCCACCGATCCCTGGGATTTGAAGCGTTCGCTCAACGGCATTACGGAACTGGCGCAGGAATATAAGCAGTCGGACGTGAAGCGCCTGTTTGATCTGGCCATGAAGCTCGAGGGTCTGCCGCGACACAGCTCGACCCATGCTGCCGGCGTGGTGATCGGCGATCGCCCGCTCGATCAGTTGGTGCCGCTCTACCGCGACCCACGCTCGGACCTGCCGGTGACCCAGTTCGACATGAAATTTGTCGAAAAAGCCGGTCTGGTGAAGTTCGACTTTTTGGGCCTGAAGACTCTCTCTGTACTGAAAAAGGGCGTCCAGCTACTCGCGGAACGCGGCGTAGAGGTCGACCTCGATAGCCTGAGCTGGGAAGACGAGAAGGTCTTCGAGCTACTCCAGCGCGGCGACACCGTTGGTGTGTTCCAGCTGGAATCGGAAGGCATGCGGCGGACGCTGGCGGCGGTGAAGCCGACCAATTTCGGTGATATTATCGCACTTGTATCGCTCTATCGGCCAGGGCCGATGGACAATATTCCCCTGTTCGGCGACCGCAAAAACGGCCGCGTCGAAATCGCCTATCCGCATCCGTTGCTGCAGGACATCCTGAAGGAAACCTACGGGATTTTTGTCTATCAGGAACAGGTGATGCAGGCGGCGCAGATCATCGCCGGCTATTCACTCGGTGAAGCAGATTTGCTGCGCCGCGCCATGGGTAAGAAAATCCAGGCGGAAATGGATATCCAGCGCAAAAGATTCGTGACGGGCGCCGCGGAAAACGGCTTGAACAGCGAGCAGGCCAACGAGCTATTCGACTTGATCGACAAATTTGCCGGCTATGGTTTCAACAAAAGCCACGCCGCCGCCTATGCGTTGCTCGCTTATCAGACCGCCTGGCTGAAGGCGCACCATCCGCATGAATTTTACGCCGCCTCGATGTGTTTCGACATGCACCAGTCCGACAAGCTCAGTATCTTTGTCGACGATATGAAGCGGCTGGGCATCACCGTATTGGGGCCCGCGATCAACAAAAGCCGGCCCAATTTTTCTGTCGAGGAGCAACCGGAAGCGTTGCTTGCCGTGCGCTATGCGCTGGCCGGTCTGAAAAATGTCGGTGAGAAAGCGATGCAGGCAGTGGTCGCCGAACGCGCCCAAGATGGTCCATTCTCGTCGATCGAGGATTTCGCCAACCGGATCGACCCGCACGGTCTCAACAAACGCCAGCTGGAAAGCCTTGCTTCGGCCGGTGCCTTTGACGATCTGGAAGCAAACCGTGCCGCGATTTATGACGGTGCAGACATGATCCTTTCGGTTGCCAATAGCGCTGCCGACGCGCGCGAAAGCGGGCAGGGCGGTCTCTTCGGCGAGGGCAGTGCCGGCGGGGAGATGCAGGCGATCCGGTTGCCGGAGAACAGCAACTGGTCGCTCAACGAAATCATGATCCATGAGCGCGATGCTTTCGGCTTCTATTTCTCCTCGCATCCGGTTTCCCAGTTCCAGGCGGTTGCCGCATCGCTGGGGGCTCAGACTTATGCCAGCCTATGTAGTGGAGACCCGATCGGCGAAGGTATTCGCAAACCGGCGGTCATGTCCGCTCTGATCGAGAAAGTGCGCTGGCGCGACAGCCGCAGGGGCAAAAGGTTCGCGCTTTCCGATCTGTCCGACAGCAGCGGTCAGTTTTCCGCCAGTTGCTTTGACGAAGACCAGTGCAAGATCCTGGAAGAACTCGCGCAGCAGGGACGCTGCGCCCTGCTCAAGGTCGAACTGGACCAGCAGTCGGAAGATGAAAATCCGCGTGTTGCGATCCGGACGGTCCAGCCGCTCGACGGGCTGGAAAAAATCACCCGGACCCGGATGGAGCTGGAAGTTCATGATATCGCCGGATTGCACGAGCTGACCAATCTGGTAGCGCCATTGCTTGGCGGCCAGAGCGAAATCGTGGCGACGATGGCGGGGCCGGACGATGATCCGGTCAAAGTCTGCCTCGGGCGGTCCTTCCGGCTGGATGCGGAAACAGTGGAGATGCTGGAGCGGGTTCATGGCCTTGCCAACGTCCGCTTGGGCCCGGCTCGACC
>JBALUX010000247.1:0-2188 GCA_036963725.1 Parasphingorhabdus sp.
GGGTTGGTTGCCATCACCCAGATCGCCTTGATTTTTCCATCATGGACATCGCGGAACATGTCGACAGCCTTGCGCCCCGGTTTGCGGGCAATGGTGGGGCTTTTCCAGAAGGACTGCGCGGCGTCGCATTCTGGATCCGAGAAGCCCATATGTGCGGCCAGCATCGACGAAAGCCCGCCGACTTCGCGTCCGCCCATCGCATTGGGCTGGCCAGTTATCGAGAATGGTCCTGTTCCCGATTTGCCAATCCTGCCCGTGGCCAGATGGAGATTGATAATGGCATTGCCCTTGTCGGTGCCGCCCGCCGACTGGTTCGCGCCCTGGCTGAACAGGGTTACCATTTTTGGGTGGGTGGCGACCAGATCGGCAAGCTGAATGAACAATCCCGGATCAATACCCGCTGCTGCCGGATCGTCCGTTAGCCTGTTCCAGAATCCCGCCGGCGTTGCGACATGATCGCGCAGATAATCTCCATCCAGCAATCCCCTTGTCATCATCTCGGCAAGCAATGCGTTGAACAAAGCGACGTCCCCGTCGAGAGCAATTGGCAAATGGAGATCGGCACATTCGGCTGTTTCGGTTCGGCGCGGGTCTATAACGACCAGTTTTGTACCATGTTCGGCGCGCGCTTTTTCGATCCTTTGCCAGATCACCGGATGGCACCAGGCGGTGTTCGACCCGACTAGCAGGATGAGATCGGCTGCTTCCAGATCGTCATAGCTGCAGGGCACCACATCTTCGCCAAAGGCCCGCACATGGGCGGCAACCGCGCTGGCCATGCACAGGCGGCTATTGGTGTCGATATTGGCGCTGCCGATAAAGCCTTTCATCAGCTTGTTGGCGACATAATAATCCTCGGTCAGCAATTGGCCGGAGACATAGAATGCGACGCTGTCCGGGCCATGTTCGCGGACGGTATCGGCAAAGCGCTTTGCCACCAGATCGAGCGCATTGGCCCATTCTACTCGCTCGCCGCCAATTTCCGGATGGAGCAGGCGCCCTTCCAGGCTCACGGTTTCCGCCAAGTGCGTGCCCTTGGAACATAGCCGTCCGAAATTTGCCGGATGCTCCTCGTCACCGTTGATAATGACCTCACGGTCTCCGGTGATTTCGGCTTTTATACCACAACCGACGCCACAATAAGGGCAAGTGGTGCAAATTTTTGTCACGCGACTCCGACCAAAGCGGCAACGCGTTCGATATAGATCCGGCCTGCATCAATCTTTACCGGAATGACGGGGACGCAGCCTTTATCTTCGCCCAATGCTTCCCCTGTCAGCAAGGAAATGCGCCAGTTATGCAGCGGACAGGTAACGCTGGTGTCGTGCACCATGCCCTGGCTCAGCGGTCCGTCTTTGTGCGGACATTTGTTTGCCAAAGCGTGTATGCTGCCGGTGGCGGTACGGAATATCGCTATTTCCTGGCCACCTTGCACCGGCAGGGTCCGTGCTCCCAGCGCCGGCAGCTGCTCTACGGGTCCGATATCAATCCATTTTGCTTCAACCATCATGCAGGCTCCAGAATTGCAAAGGGCCGGATCTCGGCGATATGCTTGTGCAAGTGGCTTTCCGCTCCGGCGACGCGCTCGGCCCAGGGATCTTTCTGATGCACCGACTGGGCAAACAGAAAACGTTCCTGCAGCGCCTTGCGTCCAGGCTCATCTTCAACAATACGGCCCTTGATATAGTCCATACCGACCCGTTCGACCCATGGCGCCGTGCGATCCAGATAGCGGGCTTCCTCGCGATACAGCTGGACGAAAGCAGCAATATATTCGAGCGCGGCCTCTTCGGTTTCGACCTTGCAGAGAAAGTCGGTACCACGCAGGTGGATCCCGCCATTGCCGCCAACGCTCAGCTCATAGCCGCTGTCGACACAGATGATTCCGAGATCCTTGATCGATGCCTCTGCACAATTGCGCGGACAGCCCGACACAGCGATCTTGAATTTATGGGGCATCCAGCTGCCCCAGGTCATCTGTTCGGCCTTGATCCCCAGTCCGGTCGAGTCCTGCGTGCCAAAGCGGCACCATTCGCTACCGACGCAGGTTTTTACGGTGCGCAGCGCCTTGCCATAAGCATGGCCGGAAACCATGCCGGCGGCGTTCAGGTCGGCCCAGATCGAGGGCAAATCCTCATTCTTGATACCGAATATATCAAGCCGCTGCCCGCCGGTGACCTTGACCAGC
>JBALUX010000248.1:0-2158 GCA_036963725.1 Parasphingorhabdus sp.
CTACCGGCACTTCATTGACATAGCGCAGGGTGACCTGGCTCTTGCTGTCCGGCTCCAGAAAAGGCGCTTTGCCGCTGTGGCGATCATTGGCCATCTGCTTGAGTATCTGATGCGAATATTGCAATGTTGCCGGCATCAGGTCCGGGGTTTCATCGCTGGCATAGCCGAACATGATCCCCTGATCTCCAGCGCCTTCGTCCTTGTTACCGCTTTCGTCCACGCCCTGCGCGATATGTGCAGATTGCGGGTGCAAATGGTTTTCGAAAATCAGGTTCTGCCAGTGAAAGCCGTCTTGCTCATAGCCGATTTTCTTAACGGTTTGGCGGACGGCATTCTCGATTTCTTCCAATGCGCCTGGCGCCCAGTTGCCGTCGGTATCGATCATGCCGTTGCCGCGAACTTCGCCAGCAAGAATCACCCGGTCGGTGGTGGTCAGGGTTTCACAAGCGACCCGGGCTTCCGGATCCTTGGAAAGGAACAGATCAACGACGGTATCGGAAATCTGGTCCGACACTTTGTCAGGATGGCCTTCAGAGACCGATTCGGAGGTGAAAATAAATTCTGAACGCATGGCAAAATCCTGAATTATGGCCGAAAATGGGGTCGGCCGATGGGACATAAGGAAAAGTTTATATGTGCTTTAGCGAGCGCGCACGCGGATGGCAATGGCAGACAACAGCAAAATGATCGCCAGACCCAGCGGCAATATCTGTCCGTAGCGCGCAAAAACCGTCGGTGACTTGGGGCGCGGCAGGTTCGCATCGATCCTGCCTGCCTGTCCCATCGGCACACTCGCCACGATTCCGCCATCGGCATCGATCAGCGCCGAAATTCCGGTGGGGGTTGAACGAATGACCGGCAAGCCTTCTTCTATCGCCCGCAACCGCGCCTGCGCTAGGTGTTGCGGCGGGCCCCATGCGCCAAACCAGGCGTCGTTGGACGGATTGAAAATGAAGTCCGGCCGATTGTCGCGATCGACAACCTGGCCCGAGAAGATAATTTCGTAACAGACCTGGAGACCAGCCTTGCCGAACTTGCCGAGATCGAGCGATCGGGCTCCGGGTCCTGGCCAGAAATCAAAGTCTCCGGGTACCAGCCGGGAAAGGCCGATGGCGGATAAAAGCGGACGCATTGGAAGATATTCGCCATAAGGCACCAGATGACTCTTGTCATAGCGCCCCAATGGTTCGCCTTGGTCATCGATCGCAAAGACGCTGTTGCGCGCGCCGACCGCGCGCCCTTCTGCTTCGTCAAACTCCAGCTTGAGCGCGCCGAGCACCAGCACGTCACCGGGTTTCATCAGCGCACCCAGTTGCTGACGCACCAGTTCGGGTGGGCGACCGTAATAATAGCGGACCGGATATCCGGTCTCGAGATAATCGGGGATCGCCGCTTCCGGCCAGAAGAGTATCCGCGGACTGTCGTCTTTCCGGACCGTCAACTCGGCCAGTTTTGAAAGATTTTGCTGTTCGTAACCGGCCTTCCATTTGTCCTGCTGGCCAATATTGGGTTGGACGATGGTGATTGGAAATCCTTCGGAAGTCCCGTTAACGTCCCCTGACCGGGGTGCAAAGACTACCACCAGGGCAAAAATGATAATCGCGGGCACTGCCATAATCGACATCTGCCGCCACCGCCGGCCCGCAGCAGCAGACCCGATCTGCAAACAGAGCCCTGCGATGATCAGAGCAACCGCCGCGAGCCCATAAGTGCCGACAAAGGCAGAACCGGACCACAAACCCGAGGGTAATGTCACGGACAGTGGATTCCAGATAAATCCGCTGAATACCCAGCTCCGCAGCCACTCGGTGATAATCCATGCTCCAGCCAAGCCGAGAATAAACGCCCACGGCCTTTTTCTGCCAAGCGACCATGCGACAAGAGCGGCCAACGCCGGGAACACGGCGAGATAGAGCGACAATAGGACAACCGCCACATAACCCATCCATCCCGGCATCGCAGCCTGGAAGGTGAAGGCCTTGGCTATCCAGTTCAGCCCGATGATGAAATGACCCAGACCGAACAACCAGCCCGCCAGAAAAGCGGCTTTGCGGCTTTGGGCCTGCATCAATATTGCCATCCATAGAGCCAGCATCAGCAGCGTCAGCGGCCAGAGGTTCAGTGGCGCAAAGCCGGTCGCGCTGATCCCGCCGACAAG
>JBALUX010000249.1:0-1986 GCA_036963725.1 Parasphingorhabdus sp.
AGCTTTTCCGCCACCGGCACAGCCTGATCACGAGACGCCGCCGTATCGAGATCGCGCAACCACTGGAATCGGTGGACATAATCCTCGAATTGCGGCGGCAGCTTGAGCTCGGCAAAATCGATATTCTCGTGTTTTTTCTTGAGGCCGCGGAACAGGAAGAAACCGGCGCGCACCGCCATGCCCTGCACCCGGTCGCCATCGACCGGATCAACCGGCACCGCCAGCAGCCGTAACGGCAATTTCCCGGACAGCCGGAGCCGGTGCATCGGCATTCGCCAGGTCATCCGGTAATAGAGCATTGTCGCTTGCTGGGCGAGCGACTGGCCGCGGTCGCGGTCGTGGCGCAAAGTCAGGCTGCGGCCTTCGCCTATGGTATCATTTTCGTCATATGCATCTGGCTGGTCCGGGTCGCCATCGCCCAGATCCAGCCGGTCAGATCTGCCGGTGGTCATTCACCCCTCAGACCGCGGATATTGGCGGCATATTGATCCGGTCCGCCGCGGAAGGTTGCGGTGCCGGCGACCAATGTGTCAGCGCCGGCGGCAATCGCCTTCGGTGCGGTTTTGAGATCGATACCACCGTCGACTTCCAGCCTTATATCCTTGCCGGTAGCTGTGATCCGCTTGCGGATCGCCTCGATCTTACGCAACTGGCTGTCGATGAAACTCTGCCCGCCAAAACCCGGGTTGACGCTCATCACCAGAATGAGATCGAGATCATCGATCAGATAATCGAGAATATCCAGCGGAGTCGCCGGATTGAGCACCAGCCCGGCCTGTTTTCCCAGCGACTGGATGGTCTGCACGGTGCGATGCGGATGCGGGCCCGCTTCCGGATGGAACGAGATGATATCCGCGCCAGCCTCGGCAAAAGCTTCGAGAAACTGGTCAACCGGAGAGATCATCAAATGAACGTCGAACGGCTTGGCGCTGTGCGGTCGCAGCGCTTTGACCACTGCTGGCCCGATCGTGATATTGGGGACGAAATGGCCATCCATCACATCGACATGGATCCAGTCGCAGCCGGCCTTGTCAATGGCCTGCACCTCTTCGCCCAACCGGGCGAAATCGGCAGAAAGGATAGAGGGGGCGATACGGATGCTGTCGGACATGGCACTTCCTTAAACTATGCCCGGCAGTAGGATTTTTATACCGGGCAATCAAGGCGCTATTCTGGCAGGGGCCACAGTCCCTTGTGGACAGATTGGGGACAGGTTCACAATATATAGAAAATCAGCTTTTGCGAACCAGCCGGGCAATGAAGAATCCGTCGACATTACCCTGTTCGGCGAGCGTATTCGGCAAGGTCCGGACGCTGCCGGATTCGGTTGGTGCTATGCCGACCGGCAGCTCGTCCGCGGTTACCGGATCAATCGCGAATTGATCATGGCGCTCGAGAAAAGCGTCGATCTGCTCTTCGCCTTCCTCGGGCTCCAGCGAGCAGACAGCATAGACCAGGGTGCCGCCGGGCTTCACCCAGGCCGCTGTGCGGTCGAGCAAGGTGCGCTGCACTTCGGCGCGATCCTCGATCTGGCGAGAACCGATGCAGTGCAGGACATCGGGGTGGCGGCGGTAGATGCCGGTGGCGCTGCACGGCGCGTCGAGCAAGACGGCATCGGCCGGTTCCGCCGGTTCCCATTGCATCAGGTCGGCGATGACTTCTTCGGCCTGCAATTTGGTGCGCTTCAGATTGTCCTGAAACCGCTCCATTCGTTTGGCGCTATTATCGACCGAGACGGTTTTCCAGCCGGCACTGGCCAGCTGCATGGTCTTGCCGCCGGGAGCCGCGCACAGATCATATATGGTCCGGCCCTTGCCTTCGCCGAACAATCGCGCGGGAATCGAGGCGGCCAGATCCTGTACCCAGAACTGGCCCTCATCAAAGCCGTCCAGTCCGGTGACTGGAAGATTTGGAAGCATCCTGAGATGTTTCGGCGCGAGCTTGTCGCCTTCCAGCGAACCGACATCATCGGACTGGAAACTGAGG
>JBALUX010000250.1:0-1954 GCA_036963725.1 Parasphingorhabdus sp.
GCTTCGGCCTGCAGTGGCCGCGGCTGGTCACCGCACCGCGCGGCGATGGCCGGCCGGTCTATCTGATCCCCGGCTATGGCGGCAGCGAATTGTCGATGCGCCCGCTGGAAGGCTTTCTCAACCGGATCAACTATGACGTCGCCGACTGGTCGCTTGGCCGCAACAAGGGCTCGGTGGACCGCGATGTCGCGCGCTTTACGGCGGTTGCCGAAGAGCGGTTTTCCGGCAATGGCGAGCAGGCGTTCACCCTGATCGGCTGGTCGCTGGGCGGGATTATCGCCCGCGAGGTCGCACGCCTGTCGCCGCATCTGGTGCGCGAGGTTATCACCATGGGCACCCCGATCATCGGCGGCCCCAAATATACCACGCCGGGCCAGCGCTATGCCAAATCGGCCAATATCCGGCTCGATCAGTTCGAGCGGGAGGTGCATCAGCGCAACAGCATCGGTTTCGATCAGCCGCTGACGGTTCTCTATTCGAACCGTGACGGCATAGTCGGACCCGATATCGCCAAAGATATTTACAATCCGCAGGCGCGTAACATCCGCGTCGATGGCGGCCATATGGGCCTTGGCTTCAACCCCAGAGTTTGGCGGATCATCGCCGATACGCTCGCCGGACGGGCCTGAGCCGCTATCCGAATCAATCCGCGGCCTTTTCCTTCGGCTTGCGCCAAAGATAGCGGTAGACGCCGAACAGGTTGATCCCCAGCAGCACGACATTCTGCACCGCCAGCGGGTTGTTGCCGTCCAGTAGCGATGATGTCACCCAGACGATCGACGAACCGCAGAACAGCACGAAGCCCCATCCGCTGACCTTGGCTCCGGCGTTGAGCGAGACCATGGCGGCGGCGATCATGCCGCTGATGCTCGCGGTCCACCGCAATATGTCGACCAGTTCCATAATGTTGCTCCAGCTATTGCATCCTTGGTGCAAAGCCTACGCACGGACGGGGCATATCGTTCAATCCGGCCGTCTTTTTTCGACCGATTGGGAACCCTTCTCAGGTTAGATCATTATTATAGCGAGCCGGGTGTTGCCTCTCCCTCCCAATTTTGGGCGACCCCGGTGACTTTCTGCCCGGTACAATCTTTAACTTCGATCTAACTTCTTGTATTATTAAGCAAACCAGGCGTGCACCACACCCATGGCGATGTAGAAGAGCAGCCAGTAACCGGAATCGATGAAGAATAAAGTCCTGCTCTTTTGCGAAAACAGATAGTTGGTACCGATCGCCGGGACGATGAAACCGAGTGCAACGCCAAAGGCAGTCAGCACTTTCACACCGAAGTCGAGGTCGCTGGCATAGGTCGCGAAAGTATGCGCCAGCGTCCACGAGGCGACAATGCTGAACGCGAACGCCCCGCCGTAAATCTTTCCCATGCTCCCCTCTTTGATTTGCTCCTCGGTCAGCCCGACCGCGCCCATCCATCGCTTGCCCATCACCGGGCCGTACCAGATGCCGCCGACCAGAAATCCTGCCAGCGCGGCGACGATGACCGCGATCCAGTTCACGTCGAATATGTTCATGTGATCCTCCCCAGATTTGGTCCCCGGCGCAGGCCGGGTTGGCGTTGTTATAGCGAAATTTGCCTGTTTCGACAATTGGGGCGCGACCCGACGTCGCGGGGCATCTCCCTTCAGCCATGGCGGAAGGCGGGAATTCCCGAGATGGGCCCCGGCCTGCGCCGGGGCACAGTGTTGCCGCACATTGATCGTGACTCGCCGGGCAATTGCGCCTAAAGGCCGCGCAATATGGCAACCCAAATCCCTTCTCCGCCCAAAGTGGGCATGGTATCGCTCGGCTGTCCCAAGGCATTGGTCGACAGCGAACGCATTCTGACGCAGCTGCGCTCGGACGGCTATGACCTGTCGCCCGACTATGCCGGCGCCGACGTCGTGCTGGTTAACACCTGCGGCTTTCTCGACAGCGCCAAGGAGGAGAGCCTCGAGG
>JBALUX010000251.1:0-1947 GCA_036963725.1 Parasphingorhabdus sp.
GCAAAGCTGGACAAGATAAAGGTGATCGTCGCAGCGTAGGCGGCGAAAGCGACGGCCAGACGGCCGCTCGTTTGCGCCAAAGAGGCGATATTGGTCATGATAGATTTCCTTGAATTGACGTTGGTATCGGCGCGCTATTTCGTGGAAGCCCGTTGAAGCCAGCGTTGTGCCTTGCGTGGAAATTGGCGTGGAATTTACGCGATCTCGGGCAAATTCTGCCGGGCAGATGGGATTTTTCCAGGCCAATGGATCATTCTGTTGCAAGAAAATTGTTGCCAAAACGATTGTGCTGAACCTTTTCTGTTTTATGGTACAATACGTTCGGCGGGGGCGAGCTTTTGGATTCTTCAGAGCGGCAAGATAATTGGGTTGGGCAAGATAGCTGCGCAAGCGCTTCGCTATTTGGCCCGTTCAAACTCGCTGCGCCGGATGGCAGTGAAATAATCATTTCCAATCGGCGCGCTCGCGCTTTGCTGGCAATGCTCTTTCTTGCACCCGACGAGCCGATTGATCGCGATCATCTTAGCAAGCTGTTATGGCCGGGCCGTTTTGAGGCCCAGGCGCGAGGAAGCTTAAGGCAATGTTTGCTCGATTTGGGCAAATTGCTGGCTGCGGCTGGTTGCGATCTGCTCGAAGTCTCGCGGAGCCGGATAGGCATCAATGCCACTGTCGTGCAGTCGGATCTCACTGATCTCGAAACAGCGTTTGCCGCTGGCCGGTGGGCGCAAGCAACAGAATTGCTTCTGGCCGTTGGCGGCAAACAGCTTCTCGATCAGTTGAGTTTTGGAGAGGATTTCGAAACATGGCTGGCCGAGCGCAGGCAGGCTGTTGAACAGCGATTGCAGACGAAAGTCAGCGATGCTCTGGGCAAATTGAAGGCATCCGACAATCTCGCGGATCATGACAAGTTACTCGATGCCTGGATGCTTCGGCACCCGACCGCATCCCGCGCCATCATGGCCGACCGGCAAAGCGGCAGGACACGGATCGCGGTATTGCCCTTTGCCTCTCTCGATAGTGAAGATGATCAGGGATATTTTGCCGATGGGATTGTTGATGAACTGATCACGACCCTGGGACAGGTTCCGCAGCTTTTGGTGGCCGGGCGGACATCGTCTTTTCAGTTCAAAGCTACTGGCCTCTCCTTGCCGGAGATTGCAGATCTGCTTCATGTAACCCATTTGGTCGAAGGCTCGGTTCAGCGACAGATTACCGATGTGCGGATCAATGTGCGCCTGATTGACGGGCAAACCGGCTTTGAGAGCTGGAGCTATAGTTATGACGGAACTGAGGACGATATTTTTGCCGCGCGCGAGCAGGTGGCGCGAACGGTAACAAGGGAATTATGTGCTGCGCTGAAACTGGAGATCGCGGACCCCGATGTCCGCCAGATGACAGACAATAAGGAGGCCTATGGCCTCTATCTGCAGGGCCGCTCCCTGACCCGTCGTGCGATCGGGGACGGTGTGCTGGAAACCGCAATCACATTGCTGGAGCAAGCATTGGCACTGGAGCCGGAATTTGCCGAGTGCTGGACGGCGTTGGCAGAGGCGCATGTCTACACGGCGGTTTATACGCCTTGTCTGGATAAATTGGAGCAGGTGGAACGGATGGCCGAATGTGCGAAAAAGGCCATCGAGTTTTCGCCCGAGCAGGGTCACGCCTATGCCATGCTTGGTCTTTATCAATGGACCAAGAATAATGCTGTCGGTGCCCTTGATCTGGCGTTTAAAGCTTATCAACTGGAACCCGAAAACCCCGCCGTTGTCATGCGCCTGGGATCTTTCCTGTTATATTGCGGACGCACGGCAGAGGCGCTGCCCTATATTGAAGCGGCTGTTGATCAGGACCCTGTCGATGGCCGAAACTATGGCATGCTATGTGTGGCGCATCTCAATCTTGGTAATATTGATGCTGCCATTCGTGCGGGCCAGCGGATGGCCGATC
>JBALUX010000252.1:0-1897 GCA_036963725.1 Parasphingorhabdus sp.
GTGTGCTGACAAGCAAGCTGGTGAGCAATATTGTGATACCGAATTTCTTCATCGAGGCCTCCGCTGATTTCTCGTATATTAATCATATACTACGCTGAAAAGTAAAGAATATTATGCTCCGAAACTGGCTTGCTCCGGCGGCTTGTCGCTATTGTGACGGCCCCTATGGTCCTTATTCAGACGACAAGTCGGCGGCTGGATTGCTAACTTCTTCCCGTGCCAGCAAAGCCTTCGCACTGACGCCGACATCCTTGATGGTCCGCTCGGCAGAACCGAGTTGCGGGACGACCTGGCCGTCGATGGTGACGGTCAGAGCAGCAGGACGCCCGGTCAGGATCTGCGGGTCATTGGCATCAGCCGGTACAGTGAAAGTCTCTCCGGCGGCCATTTCATTTTCGAAAAGGCGCTCGCCTTCCGCATCATAGATTTTCATCCAGACCGGTTCGGTTGCGGTCAGCACCACGGTTCCCTGGCTAGACGGTACCGGTCCGTTATCCGCGACATTCTGCTCACTGGAACTGGCCGCCGCGGTTTCGGTCGGTGTTGCGGTTTCGCTTTCCGCGACTTGCTCCAGATCACCGGGGTTGAGGATCAACGTGCGCCAGACCAGATAGCCGATCAGGACCAGTGCCCCTATGCCGGCGGCTGTCCATGCCAGATAGCGGGGTGGAATGCTCGACGGGTTGGCCGGCGCATAGCCGCTGACTTCAGCCTGATAAGCTCCGTGACCCTGTTCATCCATTTCCGCGCGCAACTGGCTGCCGATCGAGGCGTCGACCAGGCCGACGCTTCTGGCATAGGATTTGGCAAAGCCGATTGCATAAGTCCGACCGGGCAACGCGTCGAAATCGCCGCTTTCGATCGATTCGAGATGGCGTTGCGGAATCCGGGTTTTTTTGGCGATTTCCTCGAGCGAGAGATTTTTCTGTTCTCGTGCGCGGCGCAATAACTCGCCGGTGCTGTGCAGATGCAGCTCGGCATTTTCTTCATCATTGGTTTCTTCGGCCACAAAAAACTCCCTTGGCCGGATCATTTTGCGACCCTTTTCGCACTTCCCGGATATACGACGAAAAAAGCCAGTTCGGGCAGCAAAAGTCAATGACTATCATACTTTAGACACTGGATTTTCACATTTTTGGCAACGCGACAGACAAATTCCCGGCCAATTGCCGGAAAACCGGTCAGTCGAGGTCGACATTGCGCTGATTGGCCCATTGTTCGAGACGCAATCTCGGTTCGGCCGGGGCTTCCTTCAATATCGCTTCGATTTCCAATGTGGCCTGACCGAGATCGAGCGACCGGACCATCGCCTTGATCGGGCCAACCGAAGCGGGCGTGATCGACAGATTGCGAATGCCCAGGCCCAGCAGCGCCAGAGCATCGAGCGGGCGGCCACCCATCTCCCCACAAATGCCGAGCGGAATATCGAATCGTGCCGCGTTATCGGAGGCGCGGCGCAAGAATCTGAGAATGGCGGGACTCATCCAGTCAAACCGTTCGGCGAGCTTGGGATTGCTCCGGTCCGCAGCAAACAGAAACTGGGTCAGATCATTGGTCCCGATCGACAGAAAGTCGAGCCGGTCTGCCATCAGATCGAGACATTCGGCCAGCGCCGGAACCTCAAGCATCGCGCCGTAGCGGATTTGCGTTGGCAGTCGTTTCTTCTGGTCTTTCAGATAGCCGCGCTGATGTTCGAACACCGCTTTGGCTTCGTCAAATTCCCACGGTTCTGCGACCATCGGGAACATCACATTCAGTTTCCGTCCCGCCGCCGCTTCGATCAGGGCGCGAGCCTGGACCTTCATCAGCGCGTCCCGTTCAAGGCCGATGCGGATCGCCCGCCAGCCCATCGCCGGATTGTCTTCCTTGATCTCGCTGGCCTGAAAATAGGGGAGAG
>JBALUX010000253.1:0-1884 GCA_036963725.1 Parasphingorhabdus sp.
AACGCACTCTATCTGAAGCGGCTGACGCGGAGCAATCCGCCGGCGCTGACCGGCTGCACCTATCTCAATTTCACCGCCAGCCATGACGGCATCGGGCTGCGTCCGACCGAAGGGGCGTTGCCACAGGGCGAAGTCGACCAGATGCTGACCGCCATTCAGGGCTTTGGCGGAAGGGTTTCGATGCGGCGCGGGCCGGGCGGAACCGAAAAGCCCTATGAGATGAACATCTCGTTTTTCGAAGCGATGCAGGGCACGCTGGACGGCCCGGACGAGCATCAGATTGATCGTTTCATGGCGGCGATGGCGATCATGTTGGCGCTGGAGGGCATCCCTGCGATCTATATTCACAGCCTGTTGGCAACGCCAAACGGCTACGAAGAGGTCAACCGGACCGGCCACAACCGGTCGATCAACCGGCGCCAACTGGACTATGATCAAATTACCGCGAAACTGGCCGATCCGGAAACTGTCGAAGCACAGGTATTCAACCGTTTTCTCTCGCTGGTCGAGACCCGCAAGAAACAGCCGGCCTTTCATCCCAATGCGGTGCAATTCACGCTGGCGCTGCCCGAAGGCCTGTTCGGCATCTGGCGCCAGAGCCGGGAACGGACGCAGAGCATCTTTGCCATTAGCAACGTGACCAGTGAAGAAAAGATCCTCTCGCTGGCAGACATCAATCTGATCGCCGGTGATCAATGGTGGGACCTGATCTCCGGCCATATCATCACCGACATCGAGGGTGATTTCAGCCTGTCACCCTATCGGACCGTCTGGTTCAGCAACGTGGCGCCCGACCCGGCCGAGTCTTCCCAGAGCTAATCTTCATTATCCAGCCGCACCGCTTCCTTGAACCGTTCGGTAAAGTCGGGAATGGCGCTGTTGATCCGGTTCCAGTTGGCCATGAACGGTGTTTCGTTCGGTGATTCCAGAAACACTTCACCGGCGGTCATGATATTTTGCGCGAACAGTTCGACCGTCGTTTCTTCCTCGTGCCGGTCGAGTGTCAGGCCGTTCATCACCGCGTCGTTGTAGAAAGTCTCGATTCGATCCAGCGCGATCCTGAAATAGGTCGCTTTCAGCGTGCGGAAGGTGCCTGCGGAAAAGACCTGACCGTCGGTGGCAAGCTTGCGGAACAGCGATTTGGTGATGTCGATGCTCATTTTCGACAGACCACCTTCGGGATTGTCATGCGAAACCGACTGGTGCTTGTGATCATAATTATCGGCAATCTCGACCTGGCATATCGACTGGGTCGACTGGTTCCGCCACACTTCGGAGAGAACGCCTACTTCCAGACCCCAGTCCGAGGGGATGCGGATATTTTTGACGACCTGCCGGCCCATCGCAAACTCGCCGGCCAGCGCGTAGCGGAAGCTGTTCAGATAGGTGATATAGTCGTTGGGCTCGCAAACTTTTTTAAGCGCCGCCAGCAAAGGCCCGATCAACAGGCGCACGACACGACCGTTGAATTTTTCTTCTGTTGTCCGCGCATAATAGCCTTTGGAGAAGACATAGGGGAATGTCGGATTGGCCACCGGATACATCAGGCGCGCCAGGAGTTCCCGGTTGTAGGTCAATATGTCGCAGTCATGCAGCCCGACCACCTGGGCGTTGGTGGCGGACAGGAAATAGCCAAAGCAGAACCAGACGTTGCGGCCCTTGCCCGGTTCCGCCGGCGACAGGCCACGCTCTTTCAATTCGCTATCGAGCGCAGTCAGCCGCGGGCCGCTGTTCCAGAGGATATGATGGCGTTGCGGGAGACGCGAAAAATATTGCTTCGCATATTCGAACTGGCCCTTGTCGGCGCGGTCCAGCCCGATGATGATATCGTCCAGATAAGGCACCTGACATAGTTCATCGACGATATTTTCGAGCGCGGGACCT
>JBALUX010000254.1:0-1851 GCA_036963725.1 Parasphingorhabdus sp.
CGAAGCGGGGCTGAAAGTCTGGGACGTTGCCGCAGGCATTTTGATGGTCCGCGAAGCCGGTGGTTTTGTCACCGACTATACCGGCGGCGATCAGCCGATCGGGCAGGGCGAGATATTGGCGTCAAACGAAGCGCTGCACAGCAAGCTGCACCGGATATTGGCAAAGTCGCTGCTGTAACTGCGAATCGCTCGCAAAAGCGCATGAATTTAAGCCACTTCGCCCTTGCGGCTTGGGGAGCCACTGCCTAAAAGCGGCCCCGAATATTAGCGAAACGAGTCATCAGTGGTCGATCTTTCCGAATATGCACCAATATTATTGTTCCTGTTTGTAGCCGCAGGGCTGTCCACAGCCTTTGTGTTCCTGCCAATGGGCGTCTCCCGGCTAACCGGAACCCATAATCCGAGCGCGGAAAAGCTCTCGGAATATGAATGCGGCTTCCCCGCCTTTGAAGACTCGCGCAGCCAGTTTGACGTGCGTTTCTATCTGGTGGCGATCCTGTTCATCATATTTGACCTGGAAGCAGCATTTCTGTTTCCGTGGGCAGTGTCGCTGGAGTTCACCGGCTGGGTCGGCTGGACAACGATGATGGTATTTCTTGCGGAGCTGATCATCGGTTTTGCTTATGCCTGGAAAGTGGGAGCGCTGGAATGGGACTAGAAGCAAATACCAGTGGTTCTGCCATATTGAACGCAGACGGCACGCCGATGCGTCCCGATACGCAGCCTGATGAAGGCTTTTTCAAGGATTTGAATTCGGAAGTGAATGACAAGGGTTTTCTTGTCACCTCGACCGAAGAGCTTTTTCAATGGGCGCGAACCGGTTCGCTCTGGTGGATGACCTTTGGTCTGGCTTGCTGCGCGGTTGAAATGATCCATGTGAACATGCCGCGCTACGACATGGAGCGCTTCGGCGCTGCGCCGCGCGCCAGTCCGCGCCAGTCGGACGTGATGATTGTTGCCGGAACGCTCTGCAACAAAATGGCGCCGGCTTTGCGCAAGGTCTATGACCAGATGTCCGATCCCAAATATGTGATCTCGATGGGCAGTTGCGCCAATGGCGGCGGCTATTATCACTACAGCTATTCCGTGGTTCGTGGCTGCGACCGGATCGTTCCGGTCGATATTTACGTGCCCGGATGCCCGCCGACCGCAGAGGCTTTGCTCTACGGCGTGATGCAATTGCAGCGGAAAATCCGCCGCATCGGGACGTTCGAGCGCTAGGATGGTATATTTGATAAATCCGTTCGCCCTGAGCCTGTCGAAGGGTTTTTCGAAGTCATGCTTCGACAAGCTCAGCACGAACGGCAAGGGAGCATATTAATGGCTCATTCCGCACCAGCTATCTCCAGTAACGAAGGCGTCGCCGCCAAGCTCGGCAAGGCGATCGGCGCTGCCCTGATCGACACGGTCGAGGCCTATGACGAAATAAGCTTCACGGTCCAGCGCGACAAGCTGGCAACGGTTCTCGAAAAGCTGCGCGACAAGCATGAATATCAGCAGCTCGTCGAAATCGCTGGCGTCGACTATCCGGATCGGCCGGAACGGTTTGAAGTCTGCTATCATCTGCTGAGCCTGACCAGGAACCACCGCATCCGGGTCAAGGTATCGACCGATGAAGACAATCCGGTGCCGAGCGTTACCCATATCTGGGAAGTCGCCGGCTGGCTCGAACGCGAAGTGTTCGACATGTACGGCGTCTTGTTCGACGGCAATACCGACCTGCGGCGCATCCTGACCGACTATGGTTTTCAGGGCCATCCGTTCCGAAAGGATTTCCCGCTGACCGGCTATGTCGAGATGCGCTATTCCGAAGAAGCCAAGCGCGTGGTTTACGAACCGGTGAAGCTGGCC
>JBALUX010000255.1:0-1831 GCA_036963725.1 Parasphingorhabdus sp.
GACTTCTACCTGAACCAGCGAGTTCATGAAATGGCCGGTACCGAGAAGCTTGTTCAATGCACGCTCTTCGACGTGAATCGCAATGGCTTCTTTCTTGTCGCCATAGATAACGGCAGGGATACGGCCTTCACGACGCAGTGCACGGGAGGCTCCCTTGCCAGCCCGTTCGCGTGGTTCGGCTGCAATAGTCAGCTGATCACTCATAATGTTGCTCCAAAAATTAGGTTTTGTTAGATTTCCGCCACGCCTCCAGGGTGCTCATGGCCGGAAAGAGGGCGCTATAAGGTCGGGTAATCTCAAAAGCAAGGGATTTGCGTGGTATCAGCCGACGGCGGTTGCTTGCCCGGCCATCGCCCCCTAGGTGATAGAAGATTGTCCGGTCAAAATTGTCCGGTGCCGGCAAAGGCTGTCGAAAATCGGCAGCATTTGCAAGCAAGGAATCAGCCGGGAGAGCATCTATCTCGGGCCTATCACATTGGCAGCGGCAAACTGCCGGTGCCGACAATCACTCAAAGCGGGCGGAGCTTGGCGATGAATATGAAACTATCCGGGATCATCAAAGCGGCCACAGGCTTTACAGCGGTCGCTATATTCGTATTCAGTCTTCCGACTTCAGTCAGCGCATTCGGGACGATTACCCGAGCCGGCCAGAATGCCGAACATGGCCGGATCACGCGCCATGCTCTGGCTTGCCAGCCGGATTCGGCTGCGGGCAGTTGCTTTGATGAAAAAACCCTTGATAGTCTCGCCGGCAAGCCGGGCAGCTTTGGCGCGGTCGGCGCGCCCGATCGTGGTCGCGGCATGCTGACATCCTATGCCCACTGCAGCGGCGGCGATTATTTCGATATTCCCGGCTATCCGCAATCACTGGACGAAGCGCGTGCGGTTCTGGAAGAGTGTCGCGGCTATATGGCGGACAATCTCGCCCATGCGGTTGCCGATGCCGCTAGCCTTTTGAACGATCAGGGGGAAATCCGTTCGCGCGAAGTCTCTATGACTTTCAGCTGTATCTATAAGGGCAGCACTCACGGCCGTGCCAAATGCGATATCCTGGCCCATCTCGGGCGGATACTCCACGCTTCGCAGGATTTCTACACACATAGCAATTGGGTTGACCAGGCGGATGCGCAGCGACCGATCAGCAGCAAAAACCCTCCCGGACTTGGCAATCGTCGGCTCGCCCCCTGGCTCGACCTTCGCGATCCGGCTCCGGTCTTCCCGGTTGGTCTGATTTCCGGCTGCTTCGACAATGTGTCGTTTCTCGATGAAGCAAAAGGATGCCTCTACGGAGAAAATGGCGACCACCGGGTCAGGCATGGCAATCTGAATAAAGATCTCGGGACGATTGATCCCGTTATCGGCAACGGCACCACCGAACGCGGCGCGATGAATGACAATTTCCGTCACGCGGTCGAAGCGGCGATTTCTGACAGCGCCGACAAATGGGCCACTTATAAGGAACTCGTGGTCGCTGCATATGGCGAAGCGCGCGGCGGAAAAATGATCTGCGCCCTGACCAGCGACAGCCCCGCCAAGGCCTGCTGAATTCCGGTCCGATCCAGTCAGATCTAGCGGAAAAAGCCGATCTGGGAGCTCGTCGCGAGCAATATTCCGCTTTGCGACCAGATTTCAACTCGGCCGTCGGTGGCGCTGTTCCGGACCGTTGCTCCGGTCACGCGCAGAAGCATGAAATCATTGCCTGCCGCAGCCAGATCCTCATCGCTGGCGTATATATAGGTGGCCATCGATACGGTCGAGCCGGGACGGAATTGTTCGGTAACGAAAAATGTCCGTGGCATCGGAGTATCGAGAATCGAGAATAGACTGACCC
>JBALUX010000256.1:0-1815 GCA_036963725.1 Parasphingorhabdus sp.
GTTTGGGCGATGGTTACGGGCGCTTGTGATCCCGCAATAGACTCCGACAATCCTGCCGACCATTGCTCGTCAGTATGAACGGGTTGTCACCAGAGACTAGTGTAGCAGACTTTCGAACAGGGCCAGTCCGTCGGTGCCGCCGTGCTTTTGGTCAATCGCGCGCTCAGGATGCGGCATCATCCCCAAGACATTGCCCGCTTCATTAATGATTCCGGCAATATTTCGCGCTGAGCCATTGATAGCGCTCTGATAGCGAAACACCACCCGACCGTCTTTTTCCAGAATATCCAACGTATCATCGTCGGCAAAATAATTGCCGTCATGGTGAGCGACCGGGATTGATACCGACGTATCCCCAGCATAGCGCGCCGTGAATATATTGTCGGTATTGATTACCTCGAGCTCGGCGTCTTTGCAGATGAAATGCATGTTGCTGTTGCGCATGAGCGCGCCGGGCAACAGGCCCGTCTCCGTGAGAATCTGGAAGCCATTACAGACCCCGAGTATCTTCACGCCGCGCTGCGCCGCTTCGATGACCGGCTTGATGATGTTGGAACGGGACGCCATCGCTCCGGACCTGAGATAATCACCGTAGGAAAATCCGCCCGGAATCGTGATGACATCCAGCCCGGCAGGCAGCTCGGTATCACCGTGCCAGACCATATGCGGCTTCTGACCCGAAACCGTCTCGAGCGCGACAGCCATGTCGCGGTCGCAGTTCGAGCCGGGAAAGACGATCACTGCCGATTGCATCAGGAGTGCGTCTCCAGCGCGGTTTCCGGTAATTCAATATCGTAGGTTTCAATGACCGTGTTCGCGAGCAATTTGTCGCACATCTTGTCAATCTCTTCCCGGCTAACCGATGAGTCGACTTCCAGTTCGATCAACTTGCCAACGCGGACATCATTCACCCCGGAAAAATCGAGACTTTCCAGTGCATGATGGATGGCTTTGCCCTGCGGGTCCAATACGCCGTCCTTCAGCGTTACAAATATTCTGACTTTCATGCTTCGCCCTCGCGTTTTGCCGCCGCCAATATCGCCTTGCTATAGCGTCAAGATTTGATGGGGCAAGAGTAAGTAAGAAAATTGGCCAAGGGTAGCTGTCTCGTCAGGGCAACCGCGCACATTCCAAGATTGATCCGCTACCGGCGCTGGCGGTTCAAAATGCCGGTTCGAATAGAGCAGAACCAACGGTTTTCGTCTATTTCCCGCGTTTCTTCCGTTCGCTGTTCAGGTCGAGAACTTCGCTGACGCCTTCCGGGAACAGCCCGAGACGCCTGGCCACTTCCTGATAGGCTTCGGCTTCTCCGCCCAAGTCGCGGCGGAACCGGTCCTTGTCGAGCTTTTCGTTGGTCTCGATATCCCAGAGACGGCAGCCATCGGGGCTGATTTCATCGGCCAAAATGATCCGCGAAAAATCCCCTTCGAACACGCGGCCGAATTCAAGCTTGAAATCAACCAGCTTGATACCGATCCCGGCAAACATGCCGGCCATGAAATCGTTGATCCGGATCGCCATGGCGGAAATATCCTGCATTTCCTCCTGGCTGGCCCAGCCGAAGCAGGCGATATGCTCTTCTGCAACCAGCGGGTCGCCCAGCGCATCATCCTTGTAGCAATATTCGAGCAGGGTGTGCGGCAGCGGTGTGCCTTCTTCGATACCTAGGCGCTTGGACAGCGAACCGGCGGCAACATTGCGGACGATCACTTCGATCGGAACAATCTCGACCTGTTTGACGAGCTGTTCGCGCATGTTGAGTCGGCGGATGAAATGGCTGGGGATTCCGATATGGCCGAGCAGGGTAAAGATATG
>JBALUX010000257.1:0-1801 GCA_036963725.1 Parasphingorhabdus sp.
CGCTGAACACCAATCCGCCAATCTCCAGTCTGGCGGCTTGCAGATAGACCAGGTCCACCAATATGACCGCCGAAAGCGAGCCAACCAGTACCCTCAGCCCGGCATCAATCAGATTGTCCCGCAAGATTGTAGCCGAACGAATTTTTCGGCTGCGGATGGCGATCACGATCGAAAAAAAGGCACCGACGCCGCCGACTGAAAAAGCAATCCACAACAAGTTGATCGGTTCGTTCCGGCCGGGATCTTCCACAAATAAAGGCGATGTCGCGATCCAGGAAAGCAGCATCACCGCGAGCAGGATCACCAAGGTGCTGGCCAGATAATATAGTCGCGCCGAAGATTGTTTCTGATCAACAAGCCGGGCGTGCAGGCGCGTCAATTTCAGAAGGCCGATCTCTTTCTGGCCCTGCAGGGCAATTTGTAGCGCGAAGGCCATTTGGCGTCGAATGTCGGAAACAACATCTGCGCAGCCTTTGTCGCCTTGAAGCAATAGATCTGAAGACAATTCGTCGATGGTTCCGCGCATGTCATGCAGCGAAACCAGACATAGGCGCTGCTCAGCCCCCAACTGCTCATCATCTGAGAAATGGACCATGACATGCTCACCTGTGCAATATATTGCGTAGGTGCCGGAAACTTTGGCATAGACAGCTGTTATTCGATTGCCTGCTGAATCCAGCTCGCCAACTTTGATCTTTTCAACCTGCATACCAGCCATGGGAACCTCCAAATCGTTGGAGTCCCATGTTAGGTGCTAGCCGCTTGATTAGTTCGTGACGGCCGTCACGGTTCGTCACCGAAGGTCAATATTCGACTTTGGAAACAGGCTAACCGTGGAAATAGTCGTAAATCTTCTGCGCCACCGTTGCCGACACACCCGGCGCGCCCTGCAGATCGTCGAGCGAGGCGTTTTTCACCGCGCGGGCAGTGCCGAAATGCAGCAGCAGCGCCTTTTTCCGCGCCGGGCCGATGCCGGGCACATCATCCAGTGAGCTGTGGCCGACAGATTTGGCACGTCTGGTCCGGTGTGCTCCAATCGCAAAGCGGTGGGCTTCGTCGCGCAGGCGCTGAAGATAGAAGAGCACGGGGCTGTTCATCGGCAGGTTGATCTGTCGGCCATCGGGAAGGTGGAATGTTTCTCGCCCGGCATTGCGATCAGGTCCCTTGGAGACGCCGATCATCACCACATCCTCGACACCGATTTCGGCCAGCGCGCCCCGTGCGGCGCTCATCTGGCCTTTGCCTCCGTCAATCAGCACCAGATCGGGCCACTCGCCCTTGTCGCGATCGGGGTCTTCCTTTTGCGCGCGGGAGAAACGCCGCTCGAGCACTTCGCGCATCATCGCGAAATCGTCGCCGGGCGCGATATCGGGATTCTTGATATTGAACTTGCGATAGGCGTTCTTGCGAAAACCCTCGGGTCCGGCGACAACCATGCCACCGACCATATTGGTCCCCTGGATATGGCTGTTGTCGTAGATTTCGATACGATCCGGAACCGCATCCAGTTCCAGCAGATCGACCATCTCCCGCATGATCTTGGCCTGGGTGGATGTTTCCGCCAGACGCCGGTCGAGCGCCTCTTCGGCATTGCGGCTGGCCTGCTCGAGCAATTTCCGCCGATCCCCGCGCTGCGGCCTGGATACGCTCACCTTATAGTCCGCCTTGGTGCTGAGCGCCTCGGCCAGCAGCTCGGCATCGGGGAGCTCGCGGTCGAGCAACACCAGCTTCGGCGGTGGCATCTGATCGTAAAATTGCATCAGGAAGCTGGAAAAAACTTCCTCTATCTCGACATTGGTCG
>JBALUX010000258.1:0-1776 GCA_036963725.1 Parasphingorhabdus sp.
TGGCCGGTTTCGATGCCAAGGACTCTACCTCGCTGAACCTGCCCGTCCCTGATTGGGAAGCGGCGCTGAACAGCAATCTGGCGGGCAAGAAGATCGGTATTCCCAAGGAATATCGGGTCGACAATATGCCGGCTGAGATCGATGCGCTTTGGCAGAAGGGCATAGAAATGCTCAAGGACGCCGGCGCGACCATCGTCGATGTCTCGCTGCCGCACACCAAATATGCGCTACCGGCCTATTATATCATCGCACCGGCCGAAGCTTCGTCCAACCTCTCGCGCTATGATGGCGTGCGCTACGGGTTGCGCGATCTGCCGGACGGGGCAGGACTGCAGGACATGTATGCCGCGACCCGCGAAGCCGGTTTCGGACCGGAAGTGAAGCGCCGGATCATGATCGGCACCTATGTGCTGAGCGCCGGCTATTATGACGCTTATTATACGCAGGCGCAGAAAGTCCGGACTTTGATCTCCCAGGATTTCGACAAGGCCTGGAACAGCTGCGATCTGTTGCTGACCCCGACCGCGCCAAGCGCGGCCTTTGGTCTCGGCGAGAAAAGCGACGATCCGCTGGCCATGTATCTGAATGACGTGTTCACCGTGCCCAGCTCGCTGGCCGGACTGCCAGCGATGTCGGTCCCAGCCGGACTGGACGGCAAGGGATTGCCCCTCGGCCTGCAGATCATCGGCAAGGCGCTGGATGAGCAGAGCGTGTTCAACGCAGGATTGGCAATCGAGGAACGCGCCGGCTTTGTCGCGAAACCGGAGCAGTGGTGGTGAAATGTCGTCAACAGATGAGCAATCGAAATTTTTAACTGAGCAACTGAGAAAATGGGATCGAACTCTATTAGTCGTCAGTATCCCTCACGGTGCTGCATTCGGTGCATTTGTTGGCAATTATGAGTTTACATCGGGAGGAGAGAATGCTGAAAAACAATTCCTTACGATGTTTTTTCTCATCCTGATGTTGCCGTTGACGTCATGTTGGTTGTATTTTTTATACGACCAATTGAGAAATACCTTTTTGAGAACTGGACATATGGGGAAGTTTCTCAAATTCAAACATACTGCCATTTATTCAGCGGTGTTCTCTTTTCCGGTGGCTGTAATACTAGCGGCCGCTAATTTTAAAGACCATGTCGCAGCTGAAGTGTTCGGGTTGATTGGCGTGATATTGGTATCATGGATGGGTTGCGCGGTACTTTCCGCTGGAAATATTTATATCACAATAATTAGAGAGCTAGGGATAAAGACGAATGTCTGAATACAGAATCCAGGGCGGAACCGGTGAATGGGAGGTCGTGATCGGCCTCGAGGTCCACGCCCAGATCACCTCCAAATCGAAGCTCTTTTCCGGGGCTTCCACCGAATTTGGCGCAGAACCGAATACGCAGGTCAGCCTCGTCGACGCCGCCATGCCCGGCATGTTGCCGACGCTGAACGGCGAATGTGTCCGTCAAGCGGTGCGCACCGGCCTCGCGATCAACGCGCAGATCAACAAATATTCGCGCTTTGACCGCAAGAATTATTTCTACGCCGATCTGCCGCAGGGCTACCAGATTTCCCAGCTTTATCACCCGATCGTGGGCGAGGGCGTGATCCAGATTTCGCTCGATGAAAAAGATCCCGACGCCCATGGCAAGGCGATCGGTGTCGAGCGTATCCATATCGAGCAGGATGCCGGCAAGCTGATGCACGACCAGCATCCGACCATGTCCTATGTCGATCTCAACCGCTGCGGCGTCGCGCTGATGGAGATCGTTTCCAAGCCGGATAT
>JBALUX010000259.1:0-1767 GCA_036963725.1 Parasphingorhabdus sp.
GCGTAGCCGTATCGGGCCTCGAAATGAGCCAGAATGCGGAGCGGATCAGCTGGAACCACGAGCGGCTCGGCGAGATGCTGACCGATCTGATGGCAGGCATCCACGGCAAATGCGTCGAATATGGCGATCAGGGCGACGGCTATGTCGATTATGTGAAGGGCGCCAATATCGCGGGCTTCAAGAAAGTGGCCGATGCCATGCTTGCCTATGGCGTTACCTAAGCCATAATTATCTTGCGCAAAAATGCGCCATCGGCCAGATATTCGGCCGATGGCGCAAGCAAATATACCGAAGCTTAAACGGCTCCCCAAGAAGCTCAAGGAGCCGTGCGAAATCGGTTGGTGCGAGCTGATCGACTTGCCGGAATTCGGCGTGAAAAATCTTCATGCCAAGGTTGATACCGGGGCTGCGACTTCCTCGCTCCACGCCATCCGGATCAAGCCATTTGAAAAAGATGGCGAACCCTATGTGCAATTTACCATCCCGATGGGGTCCGGTACGCCCGACCATCATTGCGAAGCGCGGGTCTACGGACAGCGCCGGATAAAGAGTAGTAATGGTGTCATGCAAACCCGTTATGTGGTAGAAGCAGTCATGAAGCTCGGGCCACTGGAGTGGGTCGGGCATATGACGCTTGCCAATCGGCAATCGATGATATTTCCGGTCCTGATAGGTCGCCGGGCGCTCAAGCGGGGCTTCCTCGTCAACAGCGCCAAGCGCTGGATGCTGGGCCGGCACCAGGAAAGATAATATATGAAAATCGCAATGCTTGCACGGAATCCCAGACTCTACTCCCACCGGCGTCTGGTGGAGGCAGCGGAAGAGCGCGGCCACGAACTGAGAATCCTCAACACGTTGCGCTGCACGATGAACATCACCTCGCACCGGCCGAGCATATTATATAATGGCGAAACGCTGAGCGGTTTTGACGCCGTGATCCCGCGCATCGGCGCATCGATCACCCATTATGGCTTGGCCGTGCTGCGCCAGTTCGAGATGATGGGCGTATGGCCATTGAACGAAAGTGTCGCCGTCGGCCGTTCGCGCGACAAGCTGCGTTCGATGCAGATTTTCGCCAAACATGGTCTGGGCCTGCCGGTCACGGCATTCGCCCATGATCCGAAGCAGACCGATGAAGTGCTGAAAATTGTCGGCGGCGCGCCCGCAGTGATCAAGCTGCTCGAGGGTACGCAGGGCATTGGTGTCGTGCTGGGAGAAACCAACAATAGCGCCAAGTCGGTGATCGAGGCGTTTCGCGGCCTCAACGTCAATATTCTTGTCCAGGAATTCATCAAGGAAGCGGGCTCAAGCGATATCCGGATCTTCGTGGTTGGCGGCAAGGTTGTCGCGGCGATGATGCGGACCGGCGCCGAAGGCGACTTCCGCTCCAACCTGCACCGCGGTGGTTCGGCAAAAATGGTCAAGATCACGCCGGAAGAGCGGTCCACCGCTATCCGCGCGGCCAAGGTGATGGGTCTGAACGTCGCCGGCGTCGATGTCTTGCGCGCCAATCATGGTCCGGTGATCATGGAAGTGAACAGCTCGCCGGGTCTTGAAGGCATTGAAGCCGCAACCGGCAAGGATGTTGCTGGACAGATCATTGAATTCATCGAAGCCAAGGCGAAGTCCGGCAATACCAAGACCAAGGGCAAAGGTTGATCGCGGCGTTGAGCAAGTCCGCATAATGCAAGTCCGGCAAGCACAGGACGCCGTCGGTCGCTCGTTTGTCGGCGGCGGACCGGGCGTTGTCTATTCGGGATTGGTCTG
>JBALUX010000260.1:0-1746 GCA_036963725.1 Parasphingorhabdus sp.
TATCCTCGCTATGGTCACCAAAGGCGAGGCTCGCCATTTTGATCTCGTGGCTCTTCATCCAGTTCTTGTTGCCGCGAATGGTGTTGATCTCGCCATTATGGGCGAGACAGCGGAACGGCTGCGCCAGCCACCATTGCGGGAATGTATTGGTCGAATAGCGCTGGTGGAAAATCGCCACCCGGCTTTCGAACCGGTCATCCAGCAGGTCGGGATAGAAAACCGACAGGGATTCGGCGAGAAACAGGCCCTTGTAGATGATCGAGCGGCAGGACAGGCTGCAGATGTAGAAATCCTGAATCTGCGCAGCGATCACCTTCTTCTCGATCCGCCGACGGATGAGATAGAGATTCTTCTCGAATTCGCGCGCGTCCTGCCGGTCCGGCATCGGTCCGGCGATCATGATCTGCTCGATCTCGGGCCGAGTGTTCTGCGCTTTCTGGCCAATCACCGATACGTCGACCGGCACTTGCCGCCAGCCATAGATGGTATAACCGGCCTCGATGATTTCCGCCTCGACGATGGTCCGGCAGCTTTCCTGTGCATTGAGATCGGTGCGCGGCAGAAAGATCATGCCCACGGCGAGCCGGTTCGGCCGGACCTTGTGGCCGCTGTCGGCAATCGCATCGTCAAAAAAGCGCTCGGGCAGATCGACATGCAGGCCAGCGCCGTCCCCGGTCTTGCCATCGGCATCGACCGCGCCCCGGTGCCAGACCGCCTTCAGCGCATCAATGGCAGAGGAAACAACGCGGCGCGAGGCCTTGCCATCGGTTGCCGCAACCAGACCGACACCGCAGGCATCGCTTTCAAATTCTGGCCGATACATGCCTTCGCGGGCGAGCCGTTCATGTTCGGGCGTGGGATAATGGTGGGTCATCAATTGCTCTACTCTTCTTCTTTGTCGGCTTTCGCAGTGCGATTTGTTGGTGTCGGCGGGAGATAGCCCGCGCTATCTCCGACTGTTTTTGTTATCCGCTCACAGCTTATGGTTGGGACGAAATAGGCGATGTCGGTTTCATGAACGCTCCTCTGCGATAATTTGCGCCAGATATTGCTCCACAACATCCTTCATGCGTTGCTCAATCTGAGGCTGATATTCGCGCATCGTTTCCATCCCAAGCGACACCAGCTCAACCTGGATTTTAGGACCGATCTCGATTGATTTTTGCATCACAGGATCAGTATATATCTCCGCCAAGCGGTCGAGCTCTTGTGGCTCGTAATATTTGGCGTAGATGAAGGCTGCTTCGATTCGAGTCTTTTTGGTATATTCCTCCATGACCAAATCCAGTTCCTCAATCATCGCGGATCGAAGGTTTTTGATCAGAGCTTCATCCAGTTCAATCCCAGCTTTTTTGGCAGTTTGGGACAGTCCCTCGTTGAAGAAAGTAAGTGCCATCGGATAAACATTGGCTTTTACCTGTTCGGTATAATTTGTGCTGTCGAGTAAACGGTAGCTGGCCGCGAGAGCGGCTTCTGTTATCTCTTCCGTGCCGGCTTGGCCGGTTATCGGGGGAACAGCGATTTCCTGACCGTGAGCAAGGCCCGCACTATTTGCGGTTGCCAAGGCAAGAGACAAAAGAAAGAATATCTTAATCACGCTGCCACCTTTTCCGCCAGCTTCTTCTCTTTCAGAAACCGGTGCATATGCTCGGTTACATCGCGGCCGTCTCTTATGCCCCAGACCACCAGACTGGCACCGCGGACAATATCGCCGGCAGCGAACACGCCGTCCAGATTGGTCATCAT
>JBALUX010000261.1:0-1738 GCA_036963725.1 Parasphingorhabdus sp.
GTGATGATCAACGGTTTCGGCGATGCGAGTGAGATCGAGTCCCTGCGTCAAGAACTGGAAACGCTCAGCGGTGCAAAGGCTGCCTATAGCAATGCCGATATGACCAAGCCGGAAGAAATCCGGAAAATGTGTGCCGACTGTGCAGAACAGCTTGGTACGGTCGATATATTGATCAACAATGCCGGTATCCAGTTCGTCTCTCCCGTGGATGAATTCCCGGAAGAGAAATGGAACGCGGTGATGGACATCATCATGAACAGCGCCTTCCACACCACCAAGGCGGTGCTGCCGGGAATGAAGGAGAAGGGCTGGGGCCGGATCATCAACACCGGATCGATGCACAGCAAGGTCGCGAGTCCTTACAAGTCTGCCTATAATGCCGCGAAACACGCGATTGATGGCTTTGGCAAGACCGTTGCTCTGGAAGTTGCAACGAACGGGATTACCGTGAACACAATCTCGCCGGGCTATACCTGGACGCCGCTGGTCGAGGGGCAGATCCCGAACACCATGGAAGTGCGCGGGCTGACGCGGGAGCAGGTGATCAACGACGTGTTGCTGGCACCGCAACCGACCAAGGAATTCGTTCAGATCGACCAGATCGCCGCGCTGGCGATTTTCCTGTGCAAGGATGAGGCGCGGTCGATCACCGGCGCGAATATCTCGATCGATGGAGGCTGGACGGCGCAATGATCGCCGGCCGCTCTTTGATGCGGGCAACTCTGGCTGACAAAGATTGCATATATTTTCGGACTGACAAGCGCCTTTGCGCGGCTTAGTCTTGATTTGAAAAACAGGGATTGGGGATGATGATGCGGAAATTTACGAAACTGGGTTTGCTGGCGGCGGCTTCGATACTGGCAGCTGCTCCGGCACAGGCAGACAGCTTGAAGGATGCGATTGCCGCGGACATGCCGTCGCTTATGGACATTTACCGCGATCTGCACAGCAATCCGGAACTGAGCGGTGAAGAAGTCCGTACCGCCGCAAAACTGGCCGCGGAAGCGCGGCGCCTTGGCTATACGGTCACCGAAAAAGTTGGCGGCACCGGCGTGGTTGCGGTGATGGAAAATGGCGAGGGGCCGACGGTAATGTTGCGCGCCGATATGGACGGCTTGCCGCTCGAGGAAAAAACCGGACTGCCCTTTGCATCCAAAGTGCAGGCTAAAACCCGTCAGGGTAATGACACGTTCGTCATGCATGCTTGCGGCCATGACACGCATATGACCGGCTGGGTTGCCACCGCCCGGCAACTGGCCGCGCGCAAGGCGGAATGGTCCGGCACTCTGGTCATGATCCTGCAGCCGGCGGAGGAAACAGGCGAGGGCGCTCTCGCGATGCTGGAAGACGGCCTTTATACCCGCTTTCCGAAGCCCGATTATGCGCTGGCCTTTCATGATGCTGCCGGCGTCCCCGCTGGCTATATCGGCTACGCGCCCGGCTTCGCGCTGGCCAATGTCGACAGTGTCGATATCCAGGTCAAGGGTGTTGGCGGTCATGGTGCTTATCCGCACACGACCAAGGACCCGGTCGTTCTGGCCAGTCGTATTGTCGGCTCTCTGCAGACACTGGTCAGTCGTGAAATTGATCCGCAGGACCCCGCGGTTGTGACCGTCGGCAGTTTTCAGGCCGGATCCAAGCATAATATCATATCGGATGAAGCGCTGTTGCTGCTCACCGTGCGCAGCTATGGCGACGCAACCCGGGCCAAGCTGCTCGACGGGATCAAGCGGATTGC
>JBALUX010000262.1:0-1718 GCA_036963725.1 Parasphingorhabdus sp.
GGCTCCAAAATCCTCGGCGTAGTGCTGGCCGACAAATATGATACGGTCGACTGGCTTGACCCCGCGATGCAGGCGGCGCAGAAGTTGCTCGACGAGGCAACGGCCAACGCCGATGCCCGGATCATCAGCGTCAGTCGCGACCAGAGCAAGATGCTCGTCCGTATCGGGACTCCCGATAATCCGGGGTTGCTCTATTTTCTGGATGCCCGAACAGGGAGTCTGTCGAAATTTGCCGAGATTAACAACGCGATCGGTAATCGCCGGCTCGCCCGGGCAAAATATATCCAGTATAAGGCGCGCGACGGTTTGGAAATCGAAGGCGTGCTGACTCTGCCAAGGGATCGGGAAGCCAGAGACCTGCCGCTTATCGTCATGCCGCATGGCGGGCCGTGGGGACATGACAGTCTGGTCTATGATTACTGGGTCCAGTTTCTCGCCGACCGTGGCTATGCGGTGGTCCAGCCCAATTTCCGCGGCTCCACCGGCTATGGCGATGCCTTCCTGAAGAAAGGCCAGGGCCAGATGGGCTTTGCCATGCAGGATGATGTCTCGGATGCCGTGCAATGGGCGGTGGACGAGAAGATTGCCGATCCTGCCAGAGTCTGCATAATCGGCGCTTCTTACGGCGGATATGCGGCGATGTGGGGTATTGTCAAAGACCCCGATCAATATCGCTGCGCCGTCTCCATCTCGGGCGTGTCCGCGCTCCGCCGCGAAGTGAATGATTTTGGCGGATCGATCCGCGAGCGGCTCTACCGCAACCAGTGGAAGAAATTGACACCCGATTTCAAGGCGGTTTCGCCACTTTATGCGATCGACCGGATCAAGACGCCCTTGCTGCTGATCCACGGCAAGAAAGACATTACCGTCGATCATGTGCAGTCGGAAAAAATGTACAAGGCCATGACCAAGGAGAACAAGACGGTGGACTTTGTCTCCTTGCCCGAAGCCGACCATTATTTCACCCGCGGCGCCGACCGGTTGCGGTTGCTGCAGTCGATCGAGTCCTTTCTGTACGAGCATAACCCGGCTTACTGACGGGGGCTGTCCTTCGACAGGCTCAGGACGAACGGCGAGAGGGAGAAACGTCATCCTGAATTCATTTCAGGACCTCATCCCGCTTGCCCCCGAACTTCCGGCCTGGACGGCCGGGGTCCTGAAATGAATTCAGGATGACGAATCTCCGTTCGTCCTGAGCCTGTCGAAGGACCTCTATCGACCGCGCACTGTCCTTCGACAAGCTCAGGACGAACGGTGTTCTAATCACCTTCACCCCCACTCGAACTTTACAAACTTTACACTGTTATAGATTTTTTCCCTTCTCCCCCTCGTCCCGCCGAAATTCGCGCATTGCTTCGGCGTGGCAGGGCAGGGCGTTGATCACCGCTTCGTCGCGGGTGCCGGTGGGCGTGGTGGTCAGGCCGGGGACCTCGCGTTGCATTTCGGCGGCTTCTTCGGGGGTCATGCGGTAATAGTCGGGCGGGCCGTCCTGGTAGGGGAAGCTGACGGCGTAAAATTCCTCGCCCTCTTCTTCTTCTTCTTCCTCCGGCACCGGGCACCCGCGCGCTTCGGCCTCGGCGGCCGCTATCGCCAGCTCTTCCTCGGTCGGCGTGGCGATCAGCGGGGCGGTGTCTTCGCCCTTGCCAATCGCGTCGAGCATATCGCCAAAGCGCGCCGCCCCGCGTTGCGCCGGGATCTCCGCGGCGATCTTGTCGAGC
>JBALUX010000263.1:0-1692 GCA_036963725.1 Parasphingorhabdus sp.
GATCGGATCGACCAGCCAGTCGATGACAGCGCCGATGAGAAAAATGCCGGCAGCAACCCCGAGCGGCAGTTGCAGAACCTGGATATAGAAAAACAGCAGATACAGCTCGATCGACTGCCAGATCAGATTGAAGCCGACATCGCCTGCAGCGTAGCTCAGACGTTCGCGGCGCTTGATCACGGCTGGGCTGCAGGCGGCGCGGTCGATTGCCGGACGATCAGTTCGCAAGCATGGGTTTCCAGCATCTCGAATGGTTTGTTGTCGAGTTTGGCGATGAGCGCGTCAGTTGCATCGCGTGCCATGTCATAAACCGGTTGGTGAACAGTGGTAATGCGGGGCCACACAATCCGGGCGATCGCGCTGTCGTCAAATCCAGCAATGGAGACATCATCCGGCACGCTGAGGCCCAGATCGCGTGCGGCCATGATCGCGGCAGCGGCCATGTCATCATTTTGCGCGAAAATTGCAGTCGGGCGATCGGGGCGATCCAGCAGTTTATGTGCGGCAGCCAGACCGGATTCATAGGTAAAATAACCCTGCTCTATCAGATCCGGTGAATGGGTAATGCCGGCAGATTTCAGGGCGTCGAGAAAACCCTCGAGCCTGGCGCCACTGGATGGGTGGGTCGGATGGCCCTTGATCACGCCGATACGCCTATGGCCCAGTCCAAGCAAATAGGCGGTCATTTTTCGTGAAGCTTCTACATCATCGGTCGTCTGGCTGGGGCCGATATCCAGCGATCGGGTCGGGGCAACGCGGGAGAAAGGAAAATTGTGGCGGCTCAGCTCGCTGAGGATTTGCGGATGATCGGATGCGGGAGGAGTCAGGACGACGCCGTCGAGCGCGGATGCCCGCAAGATACTCATTATCTTTCCTGCCGCTTTATCGACGGACTCTACCGGCAATACCAGCAGACGATATTTTTCGCCGTGCAAGCGATCGAGCGCGCCGCGCTGCAATTCCACGACATAGTTGGGGCTGGGATTCTCGTAAATCAGACCAAGCAGGTAGGAACGCCGCCCGACCAGGCCTCGCGCCATGATATTGGGGTGATAATCAAGCTCTTCTGCAGCTTTCAAGACCTTGTCGCGCAGGACTTTCCGGACATGGGGCTCATCGTTGAAAACCCTCGAAACGGTCTTGATCGAGACATCTGCAGCCGTTGCAACATCAACAATCGTAGCCCGCTTTTTCGAATCTGACATTATCCGGATATACTCGTTTTCATGGTAAGAATTTATTCCATCATGCGGCGCTTATAGTCGATTGGTTTCTAGGCTGATTATCGCAGATTTGCAACAGTATCGGGCTTGTTTTACCCTATGAGACAGGTTGGATTGCCGGCCATTTTCAAAGCCCATGCTGGTGCAAGTCGATCAAGCCGGACTTCCCGAGCGCCGCCCGATAGAAAATTGCGGATTCTGGAAATCATATTTCCTGCAAGCAGGCGGTCCGGGCTGCGCTGATAGCAAGGGCGCGGTGTGGAGAGGTGTCGCGATCAGGTGATGGAAAATATGCTGTGGAGCTGCGGTGTAACGTCCGGGTTGAGCAGCTCGAGCGCTGATTTCAAACCACAAGCAACTAGTGGTGACCCCTACGGGATTCGAACCCGTATTTCAGCCGTGAAAGGGCCGCGTCCTAACCCTTAGACGAAGGGGCCATACCAATTGCTGGTCAGCGAGCAACGGCCAT
>JBALUX010000264.1:0-1606 GCA_036963725.1 Parasphingorhabdus sp.
CATGGGAGGCTATGCCTATGGGCTGGAGATAAAGGCGCGGTTGTTGGAAAAGGAAGTAAAATGAACCAGAAAATAAAAGATTTCGGCGATCTTCACGTCCCGGGCGATCCACTCATATTAGTGAATATCTGGGATGCGGGCAGTGCAAAGGCGGTTGCGGCCGCCGGTGCAAAGGCACTGGCGACAGGAAGCTATGGAGTAGCCGGCGCCCAGGGCATAGCAGACGGTGAGGCATTCTCCCTCGATGACGCAATTATCAACCTTGAACATATTGTTGCGGTGTCGGATGTGCCGGTCAGCATCGATATGGAAGCCGGATATGGCAAAGATGCAGCTGAGGTCGGTCGATCGGTGCGGCGCGCGTTTGAAGCGGGCGCGAGTGGCATCAACATGGAAGATCGCATGCCCGGAGAAGATAAGCTGATTACGCCGGAGATTTTTGCCGAGCGGGTGGCAGCCGCCGCATCAACTGGCCTATGGGTCAACGCCCGATGCGACGTCTTTCGCGGTCAGTCGGCCGCGGTCGATGGTGATGCGCTGGTCGAACGGGTTCTCGAGCGGGCAAAAATATATGCAGATGCCGGAGCGGGGAGCCTGTTTGTGCCGTTTCTAGGCGACGAAAAATGCATTGGCGCGATTTGTGAAGCGTCGCCGTTGCCGGTCAATATTTTGCGGACGTCCGAAGGTCCCAGCCATGCGGCATTGGCAAGCCTGGGCGTTGCAAGAATCAGTCACGGACACCGCCCGTGGGCTGCCGCGATGGACTGGTTGACCGGGCAGGCGGCGAGAATATTCGAGGGTGGTGAACCCGATTATTGAGCTACCTCTCACGCTGTAAGAGCAATCACCGATATTCGGGATTGGGATGGTTATATCGCGTGCCGGCATCCCATGCTTCGCGTGAATTGCCATAGGCGGGAAGGCCGCCGGCCTGCTTGAGCAAATGGGCAGTATGCATCAGGTTCCATGCGAGGAACGTTGCGTTGCGCTGGGTAAAATCGCTGTCGAAACCGACGCGAGTGCCATCGTCTTTCTTGTCTCCGTAAGAAGGGCCGGGTCCGATTGGACCAATCCAGCCCGCATCGGCCTGTGGCGGTATCGTATAGCCAATATGGCCAAGCGAGTAGAGCGTGCTCATGGCACAATGTTTCACTCCATCCTCGTTGCCGGTGACCACAACGCCCCCGGTTTTGCCATAGTAGATATATTGGCCTTTTTCATAGGTCTCGCCGGAATGGGCGTAGAGCCGCTCGATGATCTTGCGGCATTCGGATGATACGTCTCCCAGCCAGATTGGCGTGCCGATGACCAGAATATCGCTGGCCATCACCGCATTGGAGATTTCCGGCCAAGCATCGGTTTGAAAACCATGTTCGGTCATATCGGGATAGACGCCCGGGGCAATGTCATGATCGACACTGCGAAAAGATTCTACCGTTACCCCGGCATCATTCATGATGTCCCGGACGACAGTCATCAGACATTCTGTGTGGCTGAATGACGGCGACGGTGTCAATGTACCGTTGATGAAGACCGCTTTCAGGCCGTTATAGTCAGGAGCCTGCAGGCTTTCATTGGCTTCGGTCATCCGATTTCCCTTAATCAT
>JBALUX010000265.1:0-1142 GCA_036963725.1 Parasphingorhabdus sp.
TCATTTCCGCGCCGATCATCGGCATCCTCTTTGTCTTTCTGGGCAGCTGGCAAGCGACCTTCATCGCCGTCGGCGCACTGGGTTTCCTGTGGCTCGTCCCCTGGCTGATCATTTACAAGTCCGGTCCCGAAAGCCATCCTTGGCTTTCAGAGGACGAGCGTCAATATATCCTGACTGGCCAGAAGAATGCCGAAACCAACGAGGTGGCTACCTACGCGCCTAATTCGGGTGAAATTCTTTCGCGCAAGGAAAGCTGGGGCGTCATAATGGCCTCGTTTTTCCTCGATCCAATCTGGTGGCTGTTTGTCGGCTGGCTGCCGCTCTATCTGTTTGAAACTTACGGTTTCGGTGTCGAGGAAATCGCTACCTATGCTTGGGTACCTTATGTCGGCGCAATGTTCGGCGCGTGGTTCGGCGGGATCCTTGCCGGCCGGCTGATAAAATCGGGCTGGACGGTCAACAAGACGCGCAAATTGGTAATCGCGCTGGGCGGACTGATCATGCTGGTTTCGCTGTTGCTGACCATCGTCGCGGCATCGCCCTTGATAGCGGTATTGCTTATGGCGGCCATTTTGTTCGGATTCCAGACGGCGGTCGGCAATATCCAGACGTTGCCGAGCGATTTCTACAGCGGCAAATCCGTCGCCTCGCTGGCAGGCTTCGCCGGCACGGCTGCCAAGCTGGCCGTGGTGGGGCTCAACTTCCTGATCCCGGTCATTACGGTCAACAGCTACGCACCGGCCTTTGCGGTTGGCGCAGGACTGGCGATCATGACCGTCTTGTCGGTTCTGGTCCTCTGCACCGACATCAAACCTCTGAAACCGAAAAATTCTTGATCACTTCCTCCTCCTCATTTGAATAACAGGGAAAATAATATGACCAAATTTAAAGGCAAAACCGCGATCGTAACTGGCGGCAGCCGTGATATCGGCCGCGCCGTTTCGGAAAAACTGGCCGCCGAGGGCGCCAATGTCGTGGTCAATTACTGCAATAATGAAGCGGACGGCCAGGCAACGCTGGACGCGATCAAGGCAGCTGGCGGCAGCGCGATACTGGTCCAGGCCGATGTAACGAAAAAGGCCGATGTCGATCGCCTGGTCGCTGAAACAGTTGCGGCCTTTGGCGACACGATCGACATATTG
>JBALUX010000266.1:0-1131 GCA_036963725.1 Parasphingorhabdus sp.
TCATCACCTTCTCTGCGGAAAGCAACGCTCATCGGTCAGGTCTTGGTCTTGGGCGTAACCCAGATCGACACCGGCGCGACAAATTTGCCATGCGCCGGCGTGCCGACATCGATGCGCTCGGCGGTGACCAGCTCGCCGCTCTCGAGGCTGAAGGAGGCCCAGGGTTTGGGCATACGGCCAAAGGTCATCTTCTGGATCGGCTGACCGGTGGCGCTGTTCATGATAGTTGCGATAATAGCCATGCCGCGCCGCTTGCGATGGATGTGGCAGACTGTCAACCGTCCGGTGACACTCTGCAGCCGGACCATCAGCCATTCGGTATCGTATCGGGCCGGATATAGGGAAACATGTGCGGAATATAATCGGCTTTGCCGAGTTCGACTGCCTCGCTGCGCAATATCGCATAAGCGGTCATCAGGTGGAAATAGAACTGGCCGAGCGTCCAGTCGCGGGCATATTGCTCGGCCGTGAGATCAAACACCATGCCGTTCGGAAGCTCGTGCGCGATGGCTTCGCCGGGGCCCTTGTCGAGCGCGTCAGGGCTCAGGTCCTCCAGCAGTGCGATGGTCTCCTCAATCCGCGCCTTTGCTTCCGCTAACGAACCGGGTTGCTCACCCGCATTGCGCCCTTCATTGACAAGCTCGCTGAGCGAAGCGGGGAAGGATTCTCCTTGCAGCCGGAACACCGCTTCCTGCGCTTGTACGCAGGCGAAACGAATTTGGGTGGACAAAGGAAACATATCAGGTGCGAGGCGCGCAGATAGCAGGGCTTCGGAGTCAATATCGGGAAACTGCGACTGGGCCTTATCCAGCCAGCCCGCGAGCGCTTTAAGCATTTGTATATAGGTCGGTACGAGCAGCTTCGTGAATGACATATGTTCTCATCTCCGGAATGGAATTGGTTGCTGGCAATCCGGTCCGTTTGATTCATCACGATTCAGCTGTCCACAGAAATCAAATCACCGGACATTGCGAAACCGGTCTCTCGCTGTTGGTTCCAAGGCTTCGGTCTCTATTGGGTCAGCGCCAGTCGACGATCTGCCAGCCCCGCTGTTTGGCCAAATACCGCAAGGGAGGTGTCGGTGTCGTCGCGATCGCTTCGTCGGCAAATTCCAGCATCGCCTGATCGCTG
>JBALUX010000267.1:0-1108 GCA_036963725.1 Parasphingorhabdus sp.
CGCTCCGCCGGACCCAGCGGCTCGGCGACTATGTCCTCGCCCACGCCTATTTGCGCGACGACAATGTGCTCGACGACGTGCTGCCACCCAGCATTCCGCTGCCGACGATTGCCGAGGTGCAGCTTGCGCTGACGCAAGCGGTGCAGGAAGAGACCGGAATCGACAAATCCAAACTCAAGCAGCAATTGCGCACCGGCACCGTGGTCACCACCGGCGACCGCAACTGGGAGCTGCGCTTCGAGCAGATTGCCAAGCGCCTCAACCAGTCCCGCGCCATCGCCATCGATATGGAATCGGCAACAGTCGCCGCCAACGGCTATCGCTACCGCGTGCCCTACGGGACATTGCTCTGTGCCTCGGACAAGCCGCTGCACGGCGAAATCAAGCTGCCCGGCATGGCCGATGCTTTCTATCAGGAACGTGTGGGCCAGCATCTCGCGATCGGGCTCCGCGCCATCGATCTGCTGGCGAAAGAGGCGGACGAAGGAACGCTGCACAGCCGCAAGCTGCGGAGTTTCGGCGAACCGTTGTTCCGGTAGGTTATCATCCTCTCCCCTTGAGGGAGAGGATACCAAAGCCTTGGCATCTTGATGCCTAGGCGACGTTGGAGAGGGCGCGGCTTGCCATCACCCCTCTCCGACTCCGACTAACCGCCTTCGCGAAAGCTCAGGCGCGAAGTCTCCGTAGTCCTCTCCCTCAAGGGGAGAGGACGCATCATCCACCTCACCGTTCTTCCGCCCTCTTCGCTTCCGCGCTTATCGACCGCATCTCGCCACGGGCTTGCCAGACGATCTGCCCGCCGCCGCTGATCGCCAGTGCCGCCAATAGACCGGCAACCGCGAGGTCGGGATAGGCGCTGCCGGTCTGGAACACGCCCAGCGCCGCGATCATCACCGCGACATTGCCGATCGCGTCGTTGCGCGAACAGATCCAGACCGAGCGCATATTCGCGTCGCCGGTGCGAAAGCGGTAGAGCAGCAAGGCAACACCGACATTTGCGACCAGCGCCATTGCGCCGACAATGCCCATCATCTCGGCATGCGGCGTAGTGCCATTGATGAAGGCGAGGATCGCCGTCACCAATACCCAGATCCCGAAAGCAAGCAGC
>JBALUX010000268.1:0-1049 GCA_036963725.1 Parasphingorhabdus sp.
CTGCTGATCTTCGGCAACAGGTAGCGCCTCAAGCCAGGCCCTTCCGCGCTTTGAGAACAGAGAGCCGGAAAAGGGCGGGATCAGATTGGCATGCAAAACCGAATGGATCCGGTTTTTGAGACGGGTCATCTGGGAGACCAGTTGCACCCGCTCAGCCACGACGCGACGAAGCCGTTCTGTTTCCTCATCTGGCATCCAAACCTCAGGCAGAAACCCACTGGCGTGTAGTTTCGCCAGAACCGACGCGTCGATCTTGTCGGTCTTGACTTTGGCCCAGGCAATAGCGCGCACCAAAAGAGGGTTGGAGATGACAACCCGGTTCACATGGGGCGACAGCAGTCGCACGATGGCTTTTGTGTTGACCGTCGCTTCCAGAACGATCTCGTCCTCCACATTTAGCCGCTTTGCAAATTTCAGGATATGCTCGCGCTCAAGCTCCAGGCGACCGGCATCCCTGATCTTGCCGTTCTCCAGGATCGCCACTTGTGCGAAGGTACGATGCACATCGAGGGCAATGATCTTCATGATTGGCTCCTTTCAATGTTCAAAAACAAGGGAGCCAGCGGGCCACACGACAACTACGGATCCGCGCTCGCAGCGCAACCGGGCAAGTCGAAGGGGCGGCCAGATAACAACTCGAGCTCTCAGCTCATGAGATACTTCGGCCTGCCCGCCATTCGTGCTCCCAACACCCCAATCCCGGTGGGTCAATTCTAACCCACATCGAGGTATTATAAACCTCCGATTGGGGTGCCGAGATCATTCATGCCGGATAACAACATCGTTGAGCAGGATCACCGAGGCGTAAAACGGCGGATCAGGCCGATGTTGGGCTTCAAGTCATTCAGATCAGCAACTGCAACTTTGGACGGTATAGAAACGGCACACATGATCAGGAAAGGAGAGTTGGGAAGTGGTTGCCCCTTCGAGATCTATGCCAGTCTTGCCGCGTGACGCGCAACCGAGGAAGCGTCTTTCTTGGCCACACTGAACTTTGCGACGGAACCCCCTCTGTGACTAGCGCGTCGATCCAATCTATCCGGGTAGGG
>JBALUX010000269.1:0-1041 GCA_036963725.1 Parasphingorhabdus sp.
GGGGTTGCTTCCGAATAATTCGCACCGATTTTCAAATAAATTGAAGTATTTTTAATTTCTCCAGTTGAACAGCTGCCGACTATTGTTAAACCCTTGCCTTGAGGATATTTTCTAAGGGGGCTTGGGATGGCAGGATTATGGGCAGCGGCGCTGCTGACGGCGGCAAGTGCGCAATTGGCTGCGGCACGGGCTGCGCCGGATATAGAGCAAGCCGCTCCAGTCGAGGTTGCTCCCGTCCAGAAATCCGCTCCCGCGCCACAGCAGCTGCCGGTTGAAGCCTTTGCAAAAATGCCGTTCATCGAGCAGGTCAGCCTGTCCCCGGACGGTACGCATTTTGCCGGCGTTTTCGCGATCGGCGGCGAGCAACATATATTGATATCGCCGGTCAATTTCGACCAAAGCAACTCCTCTTTGTTTCGGGTCCCGGAAGAGACCGAGATCAGCGGTATTCGCTGGATCAATGATGATAATATTCTCGTCAACATATACGGCCTGCAACGGGTAACGACGGACAGCTGGTATATTTCCCGCATATTCGCCGTGAACCGCAGGTCGGGAAATGTAACCAAGCTATTATGGGACAGGGGCGGACAGAATGCGTCAAATGTAGTCTGGACGCCATCGGACGGATCAGCGGAAATTCTGGTCGCCGCCCAGGGTTCCATCTATTCCAACTCACCCGCATTCTGGCCTCCCGTTTACCGCGTGAACGTCGAAACCGGCAAGACCCGCAGAATCATTACGGGCAGGCAATCTGTCATGGACTGGGGAGCCGACCATAGAGGGAACGTAAGGATCGGCGTTGGCTACAGGGATCATGACCAGACCTCCCGTTTGCTCTACGCCGAGGAAGGCAGCAAGAGTTTCAAGACCATGGATCGCGCCGATCTTGGCGAGGAAGAATCCCTCGATGTCCCGTTCATGTTCATTCCCGGCACCGACAACGGGCTTCTGATCAAGGAGAATGCGCAGGGGAAGTCGGTCATCATCGAACGCAATATCCTGACGGGTGAGGATGTTCGGACCGTTTACGAATCGAGC
>JBALUX010000270.1:0-884 GCA_036963725.1 Parasphingorhabdus sp.
TGCTGAATTATGTTTAGTCCAGTGTGAAGTAGCGCAGAAGCCGCCCTCTACAACACGTTTCCCGTTAAAAAGCTAAATGCATGAATATCGGTACGGCTGATGTGCAGAGAGCTGTCCTATTTCTCCATATAGCGATAATTCTTTGAGTGTAGCTCAGGCTATTGAATAGCCTTTAGGTCCCGAGACAGGTTGGACCTACGACGATTTGGTGCCGCTCCTTCGATCGCATTTACTAAGGCAGAGAAAATGCACTATGGGGCTGTACCCGCGTATCTTCATCATCTGTCTCCTTGTTGGAGAGCTGAGCCAATAATTAGCACCTGAGGTCAATGGCATGTCAAACTAGTCGCTTTTCTAATGCTCTGTCACGATGCGGAGCGTGGCCACACAGCGCTGCTGGAGGGTAAGTTGTTGGAATTGTTGAGCTTTGCGGACAGCACAAAAGCCGCGACCTGATTGGGTGCGGCTTGTTCGCTAAAGTTGGTTGCGGGAGTAGGATTTGAACCTACGACCTTCAGGTTATGAGCCTGACGAGCTACCGGGCTGCTCCATCCCGCGCCGGGTGCCAATGAGTATGTATTGGCTTATTAATTGTCATCGCAGAGAGATACATTATTTAGAGGTTTTGCTAGGTTTGGCGGTGACCTACTCTCCCACGTCTTAAGACGCAGTACCATTGGCGCAGTAGCACTTAACTGCCGAGTTCGGGATGGGATCGGGTGTTTTGCTTACGCTATGACCACCAAACCGAGTAAAACCTCTAAATGTCCAAGTCAGTACAACTGATTGTATGTGTATGCTTTTGTCTCAGTAGATTAGTCTTTCTTCTACTGGATCAAATCAAGCCTATCGAGCAATTAGTACCAGTCAACTGAACGTATTAC
>JBALUX010000271.1:0-862 GCA_036963725.1 Parasphingorhabdus sp.
AGTTGAGTCCGTGCCTGACCGGTCCATGCTTGGCGTCGGAGTGGTTGGCGTCTTGATCGCGGCGCTGTGCTGTCTGGTGCCGATCCTGCTGGTGGCGGCAGGTTTGATCGGCGTGGGAGCGCTGACAACAGCGGTCTACGGTCTGGTGCCAATTCTCATCCTCATCATTGCCGCAGCCGGTTACCTGCTGTGGCGACATCGTTCACACATCGATACCAGGAAACATTAGGAGATTTTCATGTCTGACTGCTGTGCGCCCCAAAAAGGCAATGGCCGCTACGATCTTGCGGTGATCGGTGCCGGTTCGGCCGGGTTCTCGGCCGCAATCACGGCCTCTGAGCAGGGGGCGAATGTCGCCCTGATCGGCCACGGCACGATCGGCGGCACCTGTGTCAATGTCGGCTGCGTACCGTCGAAGACGATGATCCGCGCTGCCGAGGCGCTGCATGGTGCACGCGCCGCGCATCGCTTTCCCGGTCTTGCCGGGGAAGCCAACGTCGCTGACTGGGGCCGTTTGGTCGCCGCCAAGGACGACCTGGTGACCACGCTCAGGCAGAAGAAATATGTCGACCTTCTGCCACAATACAACGGCGTCGCCTATCTGGAAGGGAAAGCGCGCCTGAATGGTCAGGGCGCTCTGATTGTGAACGGCGATCCGATCATGGCTGGCAAAATCATCATTGCTACCGGATCAGCGCCGGCCCTGCCGGACATTCCCGGCATTGGGGATGTGCCTTACCTCACCAGCACGACCGCGCTCGAGCTTTCCGAGCTGCCGCGTTCGCTGCTGGTGATCGGCGGTGGCTATATCGGCTGTGAACTGGCGCAGATGTTCGCCCGTGCCGGGGCGGAAGTGACACTT
>JBALUX010000272.1:0-426 GCA_036963725.1 Parasphingorhabdus sp.
CCGCCAAGCAGGGGTGATGACGCCCCATATCCTTGAGGACGGCACGCATCTGACCCACCTCGAAACAGCATGTGTGTTGATCCGATCGGGGCTGTCGCCACTTGGTCCCGTCGCTTGCAACGTGGGCGCGCCTGACGAGGGCAATATGTATTTGCTGGGCAAGGTCGGCTCTGATGACATGAAAGAACGGTTTTTAGCACCGATGGTCGAAGGCAAGATGCGGTCGGCCTTTTTCATGACGGAGCCCGCGGCCGAAGGGGGTGCCGGGTCTGACCCGATGATGATGCAGACGACCTGCAAGATGGACGGGAACCACTGGGTCATCAACGGGCACAAGACGCTGATCACCGGGGCTGATGGGGCGGGGCTTGGCATTGTCATGGCCAAATCTGAGGATGGGGCCTGCATGTTCCTTGTCGATCTACC
>JBALUX010000272.1:436-792 GCA_036963725.1 Parasphingorhabdus sp.
GCGCCTGTCGCCTGCGCGTCTGACCCATTGCATGCGCTGGCTCGGTGCGGCGATCCGCGCCAACGAGATCGCAAGCGATTATGCCAACCGCCGCATGGCTTTTGGCAAACCGCTGGTGGATCACGAGGGCGTCGGATTTATGCTGGCCGAGAACATGATCGACCTCAAGCAGGCCGAGCAGATGGTCTATTGGTGTGCAGATGTGCTGGATGCCGGCGAGCTGGGTACGGTAGAAAGTTCGATGGCCAAGGTGGCCGTGTCCGAGGCGCTGATGCGGGTCGCGGACCGCTGCGTTCAGGTGATGGGCGGGCAGGGCGTGACCGGCGACACGATCGTCGAACAGGTGTTCCGCGAGG
>JBALUX010000273.1:0-605 GCA_036963725.1 Parasphingorhabdus sp.
ATTTCTCGTCGCGAGTAAACTCGACTGCGGTCGCGTCAAGATCTTTCGCCAATTGATTGAACTCACGATATGCTCCAAGGCGCTCTAGACCATCAAGTCGCTGATCGCCGGAAAGGCGGTCCATGCGGGTTCGAATTAGCGCCGCCACAATTTTCAATGTTGCTGGATCTGGCTTGGTCATAGTTGCGTTGTATCACGATTCAAATTGCGATGCGAACAAGAGCTTTAGGTGTTCAGCGAAACAACACCAGAGGGCAGACGAATAAGATGTGTCATGGTAATCTTTTTTTCTGACAAAAATAAACACTGATTGAACAATCCTGGCTAAAGATGATCGCGTTATCCTGAGCAGTCGATGCTGGGGGGGGATCGGAGGTTCGAATCCTCTCGTCCCGGCCAGTTTTCAGCCATTTTTTCAAAATGCTGAATTCTTATATCACCGCTGTAAGTGCAATGTAAGTGCGGATACTCTCTTTTTGTTCTCATCGCACCCTATGGATTTCACGCTCATTCTAGAACATGGTCAAAAAGATCAACCAAATAGGTTCAATTGAAAACAATTTCAATTGAGCGATCTTGGCATGACAAATCAGGCTTTCCTATAC
>JBALUX010000274.1:0-599 GCA_036963725.1 Parasphingorhabdus sp.
GGGGCACCACCGGCGCAGCGGCAAATTTCGCCTCTAGTAGTTTGTCCATATCACTGGTCATTTCATGCTCGCAATTCCGGGGATCAGGAGAAAAACATTCCGCCGTTGATGTCGATATTCGCGCCTGTGATAAAGCTGCTGTCATCCGACACCAGATTGGCCACCGTACGCGCGACCTCTTCCGTATTGCCCTGACGGCGGAGCGGCGTGCCAGCGGCCACAGCGGTACGGACCTCGTCCTTGGTGAACGTGTCGTGGAAAGCGGTGGCAATCATGCCGGGGCAAAGCGAATTGACGCGGATACCTTTGGGGCCGAGTTCCTTCGCCATCGCCCGGGTGAAAGTTATTACCGCGCCTTTTGAAGTGGCATAAGCCGCAGCACCGGGACCGCCGCCGTCACGTCCGGCTTGTGAAGCAAAGTTCAATATCGCGCCACCTTCTGGCATGTGGGGTGCAACAACCTGGGTCATCATGAAAGTCGACGTGACGTTAAGCTGCATGACATGGTTGAAAAATTCTTCATCCATTTCGGCAAGGCCCTTGCGCGCGACCAGCCCGCCGGTGACGTTCACCAATATGTCGATCGTGTCGCCAAAGGC
>JBALUX010000275.1:0-535 GCA_036963725.1 Parasphingorhabdus sp.
CCCTCGAAGGCGCAAAGCGCTTCACCGGGGGCGAAGGCCGCGGAGGCCAGTTCTAGCGCCCATCACCCCGGAAATTCCGGCCGAGCGGAGCGAGAGCCGGGGCCTGATGACGGTATTATGAGCTCTCTTTCCCAGCGAAGGCTGGGACCCAGGAGAGGCCGCACTGCCGTCATCGGAGGACGGCACTCCACGATCTCTGGGTCCCGGATCAAGTCCGGGATGACGAAGCCTTTAATGCTTTGAAATAATCCCGGATTTCGTCATTCCGGCCGAGCAAAGCGAGAGCCGGAACCCAGAGAGGACAGGGCTGCGTCATCGGATGACGGCGCCTGCGCCTCTCCACGGCCCCGGCCTTTGCCGGGTAGCGGCCCCTTTTTTTCTGAAAGCCCCGGGCAAGCCGCAGCCGCGCTTTCCAACACAAAAAAGCCGACGCTCGTTCAAGCGCCGGCTTCTTGCTGGAGGTGAGCCCTCGCCTACTCCTCGTAATCGCCGAACGGGCGGTCAAGCAGGCCGGACAGGAAGATCGCGTTGGTCA
>JBALUX010000276.1:0-509 GCA_036963725.1 Parasphingorhabdus sp.
GCGCACCGGCAATCCGACCACCCCCCCCATGGTCAGCACGATCAGGGGCACTGCTGCACCAGCCGAGATCCACATACGGCGGGTAAAGTCGGTCAGCTCCTCGCTGGGCTCATCCGAAGGAACCATCGGTTCCAGCGCCATGCCGCAGATCGGGCAGGCACCGGGCGCGTCGCGGATGATTTCAGGATGCATCGGGCAGGTATACTGCGCGTCCGCAGGGGCCACCTTTGGGCGCTCTGCGCTTCGGCCGGTTGCATAGAACCACGGGTCTTCTTTGAATTTCGTCTGGCATTTCTCGGAGCAGAAATGGAAGGTCTCGTCTCCGAACGCAGCGTGGCGCCCATCGGGCTTGACCGCGACCGTCATCCCGCAGACCGGGTCCTTTACCGTCTCGGCTCCCGTCGGAATGTCGGGCGCGGCGTGATGATGATCGTGGTCCATGATGTGGCAACCTTTATGAGTCTGTTGTAGTTTCACGCGTCCAGTGACTGGAAGCTCAAGTTATTTTT
>JBALUX010000277.1:0-508 GCA_036963725.1 Parasphingorhabdus sp.
GCCTATATTACCGATGTTATTGAAAAAATCGCATCCGATTGGCCCGCTTCCCGATGGGACGAACTCATGCCGTGGAACTGGACAGACGATAATAAATGGAACCGTCAAGCCGCATAATACGCGGCCCCCAGCTCTCGCTTACCATGAAGGTGACCTGTTTCGCGCAGTTCAATGCAACTACCAGCAGGCCCGAGAGAACAAAAATTAGCATTCAGATGCAGCGTCCGCTGGCATTGACAGATGCTTTTTGCTGGCCTTCGCAACCCGACGGCCAACGCCGTAGGAGGCCGGCAGGCCCCTACATCATCACTGACGTCCCTGCTCTTCGCCATGGGCGAACAGGGCCTGCATGAATGCGGAATCGAACTGCTCGTCTGGGAAGGCGTCATCATCGAAATCGTCACCGATCTGGTAGACCGCAAGCGTTACGCCATGATGGACGGCGAATTCGCGATAGGACCGTAGGATGTTCCTATCGGCATGGGCGATCATGGTTTCGATCGAGCGG